>JAQULV010000025.1 GCA_028718405.1 Smithellaceae bacterium | reverse complement strand
GGATGACTACGATCAGCGCGATGCCACGGTTGTCATTGATTATCCTATTCATGGTCGATACTCGTCACCGGTAAAAACACCTTCGTCGCAAAGCGCAGGGGTAGCTCGGGATGCCGCACATCGGCGAGGTCCAACTCCACCTCCACGATCTGCGGCAGTCTGTTCCTCTGTTCCGGCTGATCGGAAAGAGAATCCCAACCGTCCCTGATCTGTCCCACCGCGTCTTGAAACCTGAACCGGATGGATTGCACATCCCGACAGAGCAGGTAGCCCTCCTTCTGATTATCCTGTCGCCTCTCGCCCTCCCGGCGATCGTCGCGCAGAAGCAGGTAACCCTCTCCGTCTTCGTCTCTCTCCACGTAATACTCTATCCTGGCAACGCCGCCCCCCGCTTCGTCCCGCAGTGGGACGTGAGCCGTTGAGCGCAGGACAAGCGTCGTGAACTCCTTGCCGTCGATTTCCTGCTGCTGGGTGCTGAGTTCGAAATCGCCCTTGTAGGGTGCCGCGGCGCCCAGATCCTGGATGATCCGGTCCAGAGCCGTTCTGGCCATGGCGTAGGCCTCATCCTCCTTTTGGTGGGACGAGATGATGTTCAGCGTCGCCCGATAGGCGCCGTAGGCCGACGAGAAGACGATCGCCACAATAACGATGGCGATGAGGATCTCGATTAAGGTGAATCCCTTATTGCCTGTCTTCATGACTTCCCCGTGAAACGGTACATGGTGAGGGAATAGGCGTTGTCCGCCCTGGTATCGTCCGTGACGGTGAGCTCGATCTTCTTGAATGACGCCAGTTGCGTATCGGAGACAACGGCCTGCCAGCGGAAGCTGGGATAATCCTCTCCGAAATCGCCTTTCCCCGATTGCAGGTTCAAGGGAGGGGCCGTCTCGAACTCCGTCATCTTGGCCTGCGCCAGCAGCGATGCCGTTGTGAGGAAGCGGGAGTTGTCCGTCATGGAGAGGCTCTGGGACTGCAGTTGAAACGCCGCCACCAGGGCGATCGCCAGGACCGCCATCGCGATCATGACTTCCATCAAGGTGAAACCCGGCGTGCGGATGGTGGATTCCGGAGGCGAGACGGAACGGAGGTATCCTGTCATTCTCATTCTCCTTCCACCTTTCCGACTGCCGTTACTTCCACCGCCCCTTCAAACCTATCAACGGAATTTAAGAACGGCTGCAGGTAGAGCGTTAGATACCGATCGTCTTTCTGCAGATGGATGACCGTCGGCTGCACGCAGTTGTTTCCGTAAATGTGGACGGAGAACTGGCCGTCGGTCTGTCCCTGTCCCCCTTGGTAGGCGCAGTCGACAATCCGGGCGCCGCCGCGGAGATGGTAGGCGTCTTTCTGTCTTTCCTGCCTTTTCTCGGCAGTCATGTCCGTCGCGTAGCTATAGAAGGAGTTATCGTTCAGATCGAACTCCAAGACGTAGTCGAGTTGCTCGCGCAGCGCATCATTTCGCAACTCACGCACGGTACCTTCGATGCGGCGCGCCGCGGCGTCGAGGCTGTCGTTTAAGAGATCGTCGCGGAGCCTTGGCAGGGCTACGAACAGGACGACACCCACAACGGCGACGACGACGATCAACTCGATTAAGGTGTAGCCTTTGTTTCCTTTATTCAAGTTCCCAGCTGTTGATGTCCTTATCTTTACCTTCGCCCCCCTGCTCCCCATCCGCGCCCAGCGAGCTGAGATCGAACTCCCCGTGCGCCCCCGGCGAGATGTAGACGAAATCGTTATCCCAGGGGTCCTTGGGGACCTTGCTCTTTTCCAGATACCCACCTTGGCGCCAGTTTTTGGCCAGTTGTCCCACCGAGGGCGGCTCCACCAAGGCCTGGAGGCCCTGCTCGGTCGTCGGGTAACTGCCGTTATCGAGCTTGTAGAGCTTGAGTGCCGTCTCCATTCCCTCTATCTGCATACGGGCCTTGGCCTGCCTCGCCTCGTCGGGTCGCCCCATGATCCGGGGGATGATGAGTCCCGCCAGGATCCCCAGGATGACGATGACGACCATCAGCTCGATCAGCGTAAAACCTCTTTCGTCGGGTTTTTTTCTCATAATCTATCTCCTTTGCGGGCGATCCGCGCGTCTTTCTAACGCACAAGCTGGTTCATCTCGAAGATGGGAAGCAAAATCGAGATGACGATGAACCCCACAGCCAGACCCATGACCAGAATCATCAGCGGCTCCAGAAGCGAGGTCATCAAGAGGATATTGGCCTCGACCTCCGTCTCGTAGGCGTCGGCAATGCGATAGAGCATCCCTTCGAGATTGCCGCTCTGCTCACCGACGGAGATCATCTCGAGGGTGATCGGCGGAAACATCCCTTCTTTGGCGAGCGATAGCGACAGACCCTGCCCTTCCTCGACGTCCTTCGCGGCGACGCCGATGGCGTCGGCGATGAGACGGTTGTTCACAACATTTTTCACAATGTCCAGGGCGGTGAGAAGCGGCACACCGCTCTGCAGAAGGGTTCCCAGTGTCCTGCTGAAACGGGCCATGGCGATCTTCTGGTTGATGACCCCCCAAAGGGGCAGCTTCAACTTTATCTCATCCCAGAGGTAGGCCCCGCGCGAAGTGCTGCCCACGGCGTATTTCGTACCTATGACGGCGGCGGCAATTACGACGGCGATGATCCACCAGAAGGACTTGAGAAAACCGCTGATGGCGATCAAAAGGATTGTAATAACCGGCAGACTCTGGTGCATCTCGGAGAAGATCTTCGTGATATTGGGGACCACGAAGGTAAGCAGCGCGATGAGCGCCATCGAACCGATGATAAACATGAGGATCGGATAAGCGAGGGCCGATCTGATCTTGGTGATCAGGCGCTGTTGGCTTTCGCTGAAGTCGGCCAGGCGCTCCAGGACGAGATCGATGGTACCCGATGCCTCGCCGGCCCGGACCATGTTCACGTAAAAAGGGGGGAAGATGGCCGGGAAGTGGGAGATGCTGTCGGTGAAGCTGTTCCCCTCATTTACCTCCTCGCGGATCTGGGCCAGGGTCTTCTTCAACTGCGGATGCCTCGCCTGCACGACGAGGGCGGAGAGCGACTGAACCAGGGGAAGACCGGCGCCGAGCAGTGTCGCCAGTTGCCTGGTCATGAGTGCCACCTCGCGCAGTCCCACCTTGGAAAAAGATGCCAGTGAGCCGCGTAGCGTTAATTTCTTCCTGTCTTGATCGGACGAGGCCTCGCTGATCTCGACGGGATAGATCTCCTGCTCCCTCAGTTTCTGTCGCGCGGCGGCCAGGCTTACCGCGTCGGTGATGCCTTTCAGCCGGCGGCCTTTTACATCCAGGGCACTGTATTCGTAAACGGGCATCGCGAAAATGTTTTCCCCTGATTTTTTGATTGGTTAAAAGCTCTATCACAGCGTCTGGACGATTTCAACCGCAACTTTTCCCGCGCTTTCGGAAGACACCGTCCTTTCTGAGCGGGCGATCTGGTGGCCGCTGTTTCGTTGACGGGGGGGCGGCCAGGTGGTAAAGGAAAAAGGCGGTTAATACTGGAAGGAGGCATGAAATGGCGAAGAAGAAGACCAAGTCCGCGTCGCTGGGAGAGAGGATGAAGGAAGGCCGAGACAAGCTCGGCCTCACCGTCGAAGACCTCGCCCATGAGACAGGCTACCCCCTGGACGTAATCAAGGCGGCCGAGGAGGACAGGATGGTCCCCCCTGTGGCGCTGGTCCTGCAGCTCAGCCGGGTGTTGAAGCTCGACATGGAGGAAACGGAGGAGGAGCAGAAGGCCTCCCAGGTGAGAAAGAAGAGCCACAAGAAGCGGGTCGACTCTTACGCCTATGTCCCGCTCACCAAACCCGGAAGCGAGAAGCACTTAAGGGGCTATCTGGTCACCATCGACGCTAAGACGGACCATAAAGGTGTCGAGTACCACCACGAAGGGGAGGAGTTTATCTTCGTTCTGAAAGGTGAGCTCACTATCCAGGTGGGCGAGAACGTCAGCCACCTGACCAAGGGCGAGAGCATCCATTTCAATTCGGCCCTCCATCACAAGTTGAGTAACCCCGCGGCGGAGGCTGCTAAGCTTATCGTCGTCGTTTTCGTCCCCTAGGAGGATGCGATGTCTTTTCAACTTACTTCGGAACAGGAAATGATCCGTCTGATGGCGAGAGATTTCGCCCGCAAGGAACTGGAGCCCAACGCGCGCCAATGGGACGAACAGGAGAGATTTCCGCAGGAGGCCGTAAAGAAGATGGGAAACCTGGGCCTCATGGGAATGATGATCCCCGTCGAGTACGGCGGTGCCGGCGTCGGGGCCGTGGGGTATTCGCTGGCGCTCCAGGAGATCGCCTACGGCTGCGCCTCGACGGCCGTGACCATGTCGGTAACCAACCTCTCGCAGGACCCCTTACTTAAGTTCGGGACGGAGGCGCAGAAGAAAAAGTATCTCGCCCCGCTCGCCAGTGGCGAGATGTTGGGCGCCTTTGCCGTCACCGAGCCCAACGCCGGCTCGGATCCCGGCGGCATGGTTACCTACGCCGAGGACAAGGGCGACCATTATCTCGTCAACGGCACGAAGGTCTTCATCACCAACGGCGGTTATGCCGACGTGATCATCCTTATTTGCCGCACGGGCACGGAAAAGGGAAACCGGGGCCTTTCGGCCTTGATCGTCGAGAAGGGTACGCCCGGTTATTCCGTCGGCCGGAAGGAAGAGAAGATGGGTCTGCGCGCCTCCGACACTGTGGAGCTTATCTTCGAGGACTGCCGCGTCCCGAAGGCCAACCTCTTGGGAAAGGAAGGCCAGGGCTTCAAGATCGCCATGGTTGCCCTGGACAGCGGCCGCATCGGGATCGCCTCCCAGTCGTTGGGGATCGCCCGGGCATGCCTGGACGAGGCGATTCGTTACGCCGGGGAGCGCAAACAGTTCGGCAAGGCCATCGGGTCCTTCCAGGCGATCCAGTGGATGATCGCCGACGGGGCCACTCAAATCGAGGCGGCCAACTGGCTCACGCTCTACGCAGCGGACCGCAAGGACCAAGGCGTTGCCTTTACAAAGGAAGCCTCCATGGCAAAGCTCTTCTCCTCGGAGATGGCCAACCGGGTCGCCTACAAGGCGCTCCAGATCCACGGCGGCTACGGCTACATGAAGGAATACAAGATCGAGCGTCTCTATCGCGACGTGCGGGTCACCTGTATCTACGAAGGGACGTCGGAGGTGCAGCGGATCGTCATTGCCCGGGAGGTTATGTGAAAGCCCCGACCGTCATGTTCCCCCCAGAGCTCGACCGCAGCCGGATCGCGATCATCGGTCCGGGCAGATTGGGTACGGCCTTCGCTTACAAGTTCGGTCGGAGCAACAAGCGGGTTAGCATCTACTATCACGATGCGAACGTCTGTCGGGCCATCAACCGCGATCATCTGAACCCCATCCATCTGACAGCCGATCTCGCCGAGCGGGCCGGCGGAATCGACTTTGCCCCGCGGCTTGCCCCGCGGGTCTTCGCCACCAATGATCTGGAGAGGATCGTCGAAGACAACGATTTCATCATCCTGGCCCTCACGATGAACCGCCTCCCGGAGCTTCTCAATTTTTTGAAACCGCTGATGGAAGGCAAGCCGGGCCGGACCTGCCTCATCTCTCCCATCAAGGGACTCATCGCCGACGAGAAGACGGGCGAGTTGATCACGCCCTCGCAACTCATCAACACGAACCTCTTCAACATCAGACAGAAATACGAGATTGTTTGTGTCGGCGGTCCCTTCTTTGACGTGGATATCGCCTTGGGAAATCCGGTCTGCGTAACCGTGGCCGGGAAGAAGAAGATAGCGATGACGGTCCGCGACGAGCTCATCAAATTCGATAGAAAGGAGCTTACCGCTTACTACAACTTCGACGTCGTGGGCGTCGAGGTTTGCGGGGCCTTGAAGAACATCGTCGCCAACATCAAGGGCCTGGCCGATTCCCTGCATCTGGGAGATTCGATCCCCGGGACGATCTTCGCCCGCTCCGGTGTCGAGATCAGGGCGATCTCACGTCTTTTGGGCGGCAGCTTCCAGGCCTTCCACAGCCAGTCCGGTGTGGGCGACATGTACGTGACCCTCTCCTCCATGGCCAGCAAGAACTACCGCTACGGCAGGTTCTTCTATGAGCTCTACACGGGAAATCCCATCGAAACGCACCTGCGCGTGCTGGAGAGGATCGACGGTACTCCCGAAGGGCCCAACACCGTCCGCAACGTCCACCGGTACCTGGAAAAGAAGAACATGTACAGCCCGCTGTTCCATAGCGCCTACCAGATCTTCAACGAGAAGGGCGACCGGAAGGAGATCAGGGAAAAGATCATCGAAGCCTGCCAGTGCGACAAGAGGGTAAGGGAATACATCGGTCCCGCCTCGCGCGTGCTCTATCGGCTCTTTCCCAATCTCTGGTACCGAAGGCACCGGGGGCTCCTTTCCCATACCGATTTCTAGAGAGGTTGATGAAGCCCATCTTTCGTTTCGTTCGTCCCTCGTCACGGCGGCATACTTGAAGTACGCCGCAGCTCTCGGTACATCACGGCCTCGCATCGGGGCGTCTCTACTCAGCGTGATCCGATTTCTTCTGAACGGACGTTTAGGGCGTGTCGAGGATTACCAGGCACCGCGTGGGTTCGCTGGAAAGACTCTTCAGCTTGTGGGGGACGTTCGAGTTGAAGCAGATGGATTCCGACACTCCCAGGCGGTGGGCCTTGTTCGAAAGCGTCAGTTCCAAGACCCCTTCAAGGACGTAGATAAATTCTTCCCCTTCGTGCTTGTAGGCGACCGCCTTGTGTGTCTGCTTCGGTTCGATCGTGATCATGAAGGCGCGCAGGTGCCCGGCCTCGGCGTCGGGGGTGAGAGTCTGGTAGGAGTAGTTCTGGGTACGTTTGATGAAAGCCTGGGCCCGCTGGTCCCTGATCGCCGCCTTCTCCTCCTTCTTAAGGAAGGTTCCCTTATCGACCTTCAGGGCATCGGCCAATCCCAGCAGGAAACTGACCGGAGGTGCGACGCTGTCTTCCTCAACCTCGGCGATGAACTCCGGCGTCTGGCCCGTGGCCTGGGCGAGCATCGAAACCGTCCAGCCATTCGCTTCCCGGAGCTTTTTGATCTTGGCGCCGAAACTCTCCCGGCCTTCTCCTTTTTCGGAGGCCAGCGTATCCGCCAATCTCCGCATCAGCTTCTGCTTGATCCTGGCCGTAAGTAGCGGGACAAAGACCTTCGCGTCGGCGACAACGCCGATATCGGCCGCCTGAAAGATGGGGGCGCCGCGGTCGGCGTTGATGGCCACCACTGTCTTGGCCTCGGTAATCCCGGCCGTGTACTGGATCGCCCCCGAGGTGGCGACCGTCAAGAGCAACTGGGGGCGAATCGTCTTTCCCGTCTGGCCGACGAGACGCTCCTCTTCGACCCAGTGTTGCATCACGGGGGGGCGGGTGGCACCCACCTCGCCGCCTAAGGTGACAGCCAAGTCGCGCACGAGGGTAAAGCCGTCGATACTCCCCAGGCCGGCGCCGCCGACGACCACCGTCTCGGCTTCTTCGAGCTTCCGATGCTCTTGCGCCTCGGCGACGCGCGAGATGAGCCGCAACCCCGAAGGTGCCGGAAGATCATCGAGCGGAATCTTCTTCACATCTCCCGGAGACCCGGCTGATTCCTGAGCTTGGCTGATATGGGGATGGGCCGTGGCGATCCGGATCTGTTCGTCTTCGCCGTAGGTGATTTCGGCCATGATCTCTCCTCCCCAGGAAGGACAGGAAGCGACCACGTTTCCGCCCTCAAGGCGGAAGTCGACGGCGTCGGCGATGAGGCCGGCATTTAGTATCCGGGCCGCGCGCGCCGCGAGTTCCCTTCCCCAGTCGGTGAGGGCGAAGATGACAAGGAGCGGCTTTCCCCCGGCTATGGCTTGGGCCAGGACAGCGGCATGGACATCGGCGCGCGGGGCGACGAGTTCCCGATGGTCGATGACGTAAACGATATCCGCCCCGTGGGCGATGCAGTCTTTCGCCTGCGCATCAAGATCCGCTGTCCGATCTTCAAAAGCGCCGACAAGGACGGCGCAGGCGCATCCTTTGGACGTCCCGGCGAGCTCTTTTGCCTTGGCCAGACAGTTGAGGGAATAACCGAAAAGCCGCTCGTCCCTGAGATCCATATGGACCCAGATGTCTTTCCCCGGGGCCTTCATCCGATCACCCCCAGCTTGAGAAGCTCGGCAATGAGGAGATCGGCCTGTTCATCGGGAGAACCGGAGATGAGCGTGCATCTTCTCTCCTTGGAGACGCGCGTCAGAGAGACCACCTTCGTCGGAGAGCCGGCATCACCTACCGCGGCAGCGGAAAGTCCCAGCTTCGCCAAGTTCCATCTCTCCACCTTCTGCTTTTCGTAAGCGTGCTCCAGTCCCGAAAGCGCCACGTCCCGGGGCGTTAAGGCGGCAGGATGGACGGTCAAGGCAAAGGGCGTCTTCGTCTCGTAAGTCTCGTGGTAGCCGTCGGCGCGGCGCTCTACGCGGAAGACACCGCCGCTTTGCATAACGGACGAGCTCCAGGTGATGATCGGCATATTAAGCAATACCGCTGTCTGGGGGCCAACCTGTCCGGTATCGCTGTCGGAGGTTCTGGTGCCGAAGATGAGGATATCGCAAGGGGTGAGCTTCTCGACAGCAGCCGCCAGGGCCGTGGACGTGGCCAGTGTATCGGAGCCGGCCAGGGCGCGGTCGCAAAGAAGGACGGCCCGGTCGACGCCCAGGGCGAGCGCCTCGTAAAGGGCGAAGGTGCAATCGTCGGGCCCCATCGAGAGCGCCGTGACGGTACCCCCCAACTCTTCTTTCAGGCGGAGCGCCTGCTCCAGGGTCGGGCGGTCGAAGGGGTTCAGGGCGCACATCTGAGCCTTCCGGATCGTCGGGCCGGCGGGAGCTTCCGTGACCAAGGCCTTTATGCAGCAGATGATATTGATTCCCATAACTCAGCCTGTAATACCTCGGGCGATGACGACCCGATGGATCTCGGAGGTTCCTTCGTAGATTCTCGTCACGCGCGCATCGCGCCAGTAACGCTCCACGGCGTAGGACTTGGAATAGCCGTACCCACCGTGGATCTGCACGGCCATGTCGGTGACGCGGCAGGCCGCCTCCGAGGCGAAGAGTTTCGCCATGGCCGAGGCTTGGGTGAAATTCTCGCCGCGGTCGCGCTGTTCGGCGGCGCGGTACACCATGAGTCGGGCCGCATCCGTCTGCGTGGCCATGTCCGCCAGCATCAGCTGTATCCCCTGATGGTTGCCGATGGGAACGCCGAATTGCTTGCGCTGTTTGGCATAGCGGATCGTTTCCTCCAGTGCCGCCTGGGCGATGCCTGTTGCCTGGGCGGCGATCCCGATACGGCCGGTATCCAGCGCCGCCATTGCGATTTTAAGACCCATCCCTTCCGTTCCCAGGATATTCGTCGTAGG
>JAQULV010000024.1 GCA_028718405.1 Smithellaceae bacterium | reverse complement strand
GGCGGCATGGTCGCCATCGACTCGCAAGCCGACACGGGACGACGGATCTACGCCGTTATCGTCCCCCATCTCGTTTGTCCTATGTGCCGTCAGCATGCCGAGGAGATCTACGGTCTGACTAATTCCGGCGGCAAATACCAGCAGGTCTTTTTCCAGGACCGCGAACGCGATATTTTTCTGGTGAAATAGGGGAACATATGGATGACGAAACCTTGAAGGAAAGGACGCGGGAAACGGCGGGAAAGCTCTTCGGCAGGGGTATCAAGATGGACCCGCCCTACCTCACCTGGAAGGAATTCGACCGAGAACTCGCCAACGATTTCTCGCGCTTCATCACGGGGAACCTCTATTCGCGTGAGGTGCTGAGTTTGCCGGAAAGGCAGATGGCGGCCTGCGCGATGCTCACGGCACTGCGGGCCCGCGACGAGTTGAAGCTTCACCTGAATGGGGCGTTGAATGTAGGATGCGATCCCAGAAAGCTTGCCGAGATTATCTTCCAGGCGGCGACCTACGCGGGTATGCCCGCCGTGAACGAAGCGCTCTCGGCTTTCCGCGAGGTCCTCAAGGAACGGGGCGAGTGGCCCATCGGTTGAGATGAGATGCGGGGCCGGGGGATACCCGGCCCCGGCGGGAGAAACTACTCCAGGACAACGAGGACCTGGTTCGTATCGACCTTATCCTTCTCGCTGACCTTGATCTCCTTGACGGTTCCGTCGGCGGGGGCGACAATTGGATTTTCCATCTTCATCGCCTCGAGGATGATCAGCTCATCGTCGGCCGTCACCTTATCACCCACCTCAACCAGTATCTCGGCTATCGTTCCCGGCATGGGCGCCACAACATTCACACTCATTGAAGAACCTCCTTCTCTGCGCTCTTTTTTATTTGCTCCGCCTCAGCGGTACTTCTCAGGTAACACTGCCTGCGGGGTCCAATCCGGGGGAACCTTCTGCCCCGGCTGCTCCCCGACCTTCTCGATCAGCTTCTTCAGTCCCGGTCTGGCGAATTCCATGTGGCCTTCCTTCGCCGTGCGTCCGTTGTAGATCGCCTCGGAACGGAGTCTCCGACCGATCGTGCGCTCCATCTTGTTTCCCAACCACAGAACCCGATCCACGTTGTAGCCGTGCTCGATCCCCATTTCATCGATCTGGACGAGGAGGTCTTCCATCGTGACGAGCCCCACGTAGCGCGGGTCGCGGTAGTAGTACTCGCCTGTTCCCCTCACCGGACAGTCGTCCAGGAAGTTGGCCGGCTGACCTCCCAAACCTCCCAGCGTCCCTTCGAAGCGGCAGATACCCGCCTGGAGAGCCGCGAGAACCGAGGCCGCCGCCATGCGCTTCGTCTCGTGATAGTGGGCCAGATGGACCTCGGGGTGAGGGATCGCGTCGAGGATCATGGAGAAATAGCGGTACACCTGATCCGCCGAGGCCGAGCCGTCGTGGTCGGCGTGCTCGATGTCGAAGGCACCGATGGAAAGCCAGCGCTTCGTGAACTCCACCGCATCTTCCAGCTTCGTAGCGCCGGTGATGGGACTGCCCCAGATCGTGCTCACAGTGCCGCACATCTTGATCCCCACATCCGCCGCTTTCTTGATGCAGCGCTCCGCTTCCTTCCAGTATTGCGTAAGCGTCGTGCCGGAGTTCGCAAAGTGGTGCTCGGGGTCGGTGGAAACCATCATGAGGATGCGGTCGGGGCCGATCCCTTTGGCCTTGAGCTCGATAGCCTTGTCCACGGCCTGCTCGCGGATCGTCACCGCCGTATAGGTGATGTCGGCCGGATTGATCTTCGCCTTCTCCAGTCTCTTGAGAAAACGCTCGCTCCTAAAATGGGACAGCACCTGTTCGGCGTCGCGGAACTGGGGGATACCGGCGGGGTTGCCCAGGTTTGTCACCTCGAGCTCGCGGCAACCCGCGAGAATCATCTCTTCGCCGTAGAAGATCTTGGCCGCCGTGGAGATAAACTTCTCCTCGTGCTGGAAACCGTCGCGGATCGTAATGTCGCCGATGGCGACCTTTTTCGGCATCCGCGGAAATATCTTCCAGTAATCGTACTCGGTCATACGGAACCTCCCTTACTCGCCCTTGAATTGGGGTTTTCTTTTCTCGGCAAAGGCGGCCAGCGCCTCGAGCCTGTCTTTCGTGGGAATCGTCACCTCATAGGCCTTGGACTCCAGTGGTAGCGCCACGCCGAGGCTCGCCTCCATGCCGTAGTTCAGGGCGAACTTCGCCTGCGCCACGGCGATGGGACCGTTTTTGGCAATCTCTCGCGCCAGTTCCAGGGCCGCCTCTTTCAGCTCGCCGGGCTCCACTACCTTGTTCACCAATCCCAGATCGAGGGCCGTCTTGGCGTCGATCCTGCGGGCCGTAAAGATCAGCTCCTTCGCCTTGGCGATGCCCACGATCCTCGGCAGACGCTGCGTGCCGCCGGCGCCGGGGATGATCGCGAGACTCGTTTCGGTGAGCCCCATGATCACGTTCGACGAGGCGATCCGCATGTCGCAGGCCAGCGCCAATTCCGTCCCGCCACCGAAGGCAAAGCCGTTGATCGCGGCGATGACCGGCACCCGCACCTGCTCCACGGCCGTGAAGGTGTTGCGGATCGTAAAGATGAAGCGGCGCACCTGATCGGGCGTGAGCGTCCTTCTCTCCTTCAGGTCGGCACCCGTCGAGAACGACGCCTTCTTCGGGTCGTCTCCCGAGGAGCCGGTGATGATGATGCAGCGCAGATCGTTATCGAAATTGGCCTCCCGGATGGCATCCCCCAGGGCGGCGAGTAAATCGAAGTTGAAACAGTTCATCGCTTCCGGACGATTCAGGGTGAGGATCAAGATCCCCTCGTCGGTCCTTTCCTGCAAAAGTACCTCTGCCATGTCAATCCCTCCGCTTCTCGTTTAGACTTTCAGGTCTCCCCAGATCGATTCCTTCACGGGGACGCGTAGCGCAATCTCGAAGGCCCGGGCCAGCTTGTCGCGGGCTTCGCTGAAGGCGATGACGCCGTCGTGGAACAGAAGCGATCCGGTATAGAAGGGATGCCCTTCCTCGTCGTAGCGCTCCCTCATCTTCTGACGGAAGGCCGCCATGTCTTCTTCGTTGACCGCTCCGCCCTTGGCCTCGATGTTCTTTCTGCGCAGCGTCTCCAGGATGAAGCCGGCGGTGTTGCCCGACATAACGGTCGTCCGGCCTCTCATGGTGGTGAACGCGAACCTGGGCTTGAAGGCCCGGCCGCACATACCGTAGTTCGCCGCGCCGTGATCGGGACCGATCACGTAGGTAACCTTGGGCACGTCCAGACACGTGCAGGCACGCACCATGTCGGCGCCGTACTTGCCGATCCCGCCCCATTCCTCGGCCTTCCCCACCATGTAGCCGGGCGAGCCCTGGAGAAAGAGAACCGGGAGCTTCGAATTGCCGCAACGGATCATCCACTCGGTGGCTTTCCTCGCCGCCTCGATGTAGATGACGCCGCTCGCGTTGGAGGCGATGACGCCAATCGGAATGCCTTTGAGCCACATCTTTCCGCAGACGATCGAATCGCCGCGGCCCGGGCCGTAAGTCGACTTGTATTCATGGAAGTAACTGTCGTCGGCGAGACATTTGATCGTGTCTTTGATGTTGATGTAGTGATAGGTATCGACGGGCGTGCAGCGCATCATCTCCTGGAAGTCAAACTTGGGCTCGCGCGTTTCGCGCCGGTCGATGTAGAGTTTCTGCCTGGGTTCGAAGGCCATGATCTCGCGGAGCTTCGTGATCCCTTCCTCCTGGGAACGGACGAAGTGGTCGCAGCCGCCGGAGTGCTGGGTGTGGACGTAGGCGCCGCCCAGATCTTCCATAGAGACCGTCTCGCCGATCGCGGCCTTGACCATGGGTGGGCCAGCCAGAAAGGCGTAGGCGAGTTTCTCGATCATGACCGACTCGGACGCGAGATAAACGATGTAGGCGCCGCCGGCGGTGTTCCCGCCCGTGGAGAGCGTGTACTGCTTGATGCCCTTGGCCGACATGCGGCACATGTTGTAGAACATGCTGCCGAAATGTCCGTCATCGGCGAAGGCGCCGACCTGCAGCGGCAGGTTCAATCCTCCCGAGTCCGCGATGTAGATGCAAGTCAGTCCGCACTGCTCGGCGATCGCCTGAGCGCGCATGTGTTTTTTCAAGGTGATGGGAAAATAGCTCCCCGCCGCGAAGCGGTTCTCGTTGGCGAAGATCATACAGTCCTGGCCCTGGACAACGCCCACGCCGGTGATGACGCCGCCACCGGGGATGTGCTCCCGCTTTTCCTCGCGGTAGACGTCGCCTCCGTAGAGCCTTTTCTTGCCGATCTCAAAACCCGCATCGATGCCGACCTCGAAGAACTCAGTTCCCGGATCGATGAGCATCTTCACCAGTTCGCGCATGGGCTTCTTGTTCTGCTTGGCCAGACGTGCGACCTGATCGGCACCGCCGATGTCGTACGCTTCCTGACGATGCTTGAGAAGAACCTCGTCCTGTGCCTCCCAGTGATTGAGGTTTTCCTCCCTTTCCTTCTCCAGGCGCTCGGCCCTGGAAATCCTCGCCTTCTTTTCCTCTGCCATCAATACCCTCCTTGGAACTATGATTTGAAGGACCGTCCGGACGGAAGCCGGCGGTACCTGCGTTACAAATCGCGGTGGTATCTATTAATCATAAACAAATTGACTGGTCAATCAATTTAGTTTTTCTTTTCGGCAGCGCTCCAGAAATTAAACGGGGAACGTCGGCCAGGTTGGACTGTACTAGGGAAGATCCAAGGCACCCTATCAAAAGAGAGGCTTTCTTTCAACAGGCAAAACGGTGGGAGTGAAGAGGTTGTCCTCCGCTCCCGCCCGCGCAGAGCCTGCCGGACTTGATCCGGGGGTGGAGTGAGGAATGAATCCCGTCCTTAAGAATTGCCATTCCCGCCTCTGCCTGCGCAGGTATAGACTGATGCTGGAATCCGGACCGCATGTTCATGGGTGCCCGCCTGAGGGGCATGACAAAAGGAAAGAGGATGTCCTTGCGAGGGGCTCGAAAGCGCCGTGGCAATCTTAAACGTTCTTATCTACATGAAATAAACCACAACCCTCCCGAATACGGGGCCAACGAAGTTGCGCATAAAGGGCAAAAATAGGGCCGTATACTGTTTAGCAAGCCCTTGGGAATAATCACGCAGGTAATCGGCAAACGTCCTTTTTTGGAATTTAAGAAACTTCTGGGACTTTGTCGTATCATACCAGTCGAGGAAATAAGGTTCTTGGGTAAATTTCCGCGCCGGGGGCAGAGGCAACTTCATAACGTTCAGTATCCTGCCGACCATTTCGCGATATAACATCCGCTGCTCCGGGCCGCCGCTGATAACCAGGGTATCGCCCTTGACAGCGTCAAAATTCTTCACCGCATTCAGTATCGCCAAAGCCAGATCTTCAGGATGGCAGAATTCCACCCGGGTGTCCAAGGGAACCGTAAACATCCGCTTGAGATCGCTCACCTCAAAGCTAAAGTACATGACCGCCGTCAAACGCAGGATGAGGTAATCAATCCCCGACTCTTTGATCAAGTTCTCGGCTCTGAGCTTCGCCTCGGCGTATGCCCCTTGCGGGCAGGGGGCCGTCTTTTCCGCGCAGATCGGTTCTTTGGCTTGTGGCGTGGGACCGAAAACGCTGACCGAGGAGGTGAACAGAAAAGGGATGCGCATCCCCTTTTCTTTTATCAAGTCGACGAGTATTTTTGTTCCTCCCACATTGACCTTGTCGGTCAGGTCAGGCCTCTCGTCGGCCAGCGGAGGCAAGATTGCCGCCATGTGTACTATCGCATCCACATTCTCCATGGCCTTTTGAACCGAATCCCGTTGCGTGATATCACCCCAGCGGATTTCAGCCTTTTGTCCCAGCTCTTTAATGTTCTCGCGATTACGCGGCGTATCCAGATCAAACATCCGCACCTGAAAACCATCATTCATAAAAGTCTTGCACACACTGATTCCTAACCTACCAGCACCACCCGTTACGAGAATACGCATTTCCCAACTCCTGTATGTGACATTGGATCTGATCAATCAGATTTTCTCGTTCTATACCACACCCGTTTTTCTTCTTCTGTAAAACTTTTGTAAGCATCCTGGCGAGCTAACGTAGAGCTGCGCCTTCTTTCCGGACATAACCTTCTTACGGCAAAGGCAGCTGATTTCAGATGAAGCGGGGAAGAATTCCGGGCAGGGAAAAAGCAAGATTCCGAAAAAGGATAAGGCAAGGAGCATGGAAATTGCTGGGACGGCGGGTAAAAATCTTCGGTACCTGTCCCGGGAAAACGCTAAACAACCCGGAACGGGTTGCACGCCAGGGACTCACGACTATCAAGCCCTTCCCGATATCTTCCGGTTGCGTCTGTGGAAGTGAATTTCTTTCAGTTCCGGCATCCCAGGCTGCCCTTCCGGGCGTCACCGAGCCCCGACGCGGGGAACAATCCTTTACGCCTTTTCTTTCAGTTCACCGTTTCCGTCGAGTCGTCTCTCGTTTTATCTTTGCCTGCTTCGCGACGGCTGTGCTCCGTCGCCAGGAAGAGATACACCGCCGGCACGACGAAAAGCGTAAAGAGCGTGCCGATGGCCAGGCCGGATGAGATCACCAGCCCCATGTTGAATCTCCCGCCCGCGCCGGCGCCGCTGGCGAAAACCAATGGCATCACTCCCAGGACCATCGCCCCCGTCGTCATGAGGATCGGACGGAGCCGGATGCCTGCCGCCGCTTCGATCGCCTCGCGCTTGCTCTTTCCTTGGCGCTGCAGATCGTTGGCGAACTGGACGATGAGGATACCGTGTTTACTCACGAGACCGATAAGCGTCACCAAACCCACCTCGGTATAGATGTTGAGGCTCGCCCCGCCGATGCCCAGACTAATGAAGATCAACGCCCCGCAGATCGACATGGGGACGCTGACGAGGATGATGGCCGGATCGCGGAAACTCTCGAACAATGCCGCCAGCGCCAGGTAAATGATGATCATGGCAAACAGGAACGTGACCAGCAGCGTGCTCGATTCCTGCATGTACTGCCTGGATTCGCCGGCGTAATCGATGGTGTAGCCCTGCGGCAGTATTGACTTGGCCAACTCGTTGAGTTTTGCCAGGCCTTCCCCAAGGGTGATGCCGGGGGTGAGAAGCGCCGAGATCGTCGCGCTGTTGAGCTGCTGGAAATGGTTAATCGACTCGGGCGCCACCGTCGTCCTGAGATGCGCCACCGTCGAAAGAGGTACCGAGCTGCCGTCAGGGGTTTTGATGTAGTAGCTCATCAACTGATCGGCGATGAGCCGCTCGTCCTGTTTCACCTGCGGGATGACCTTGTAAGATCTGCCCGAGAGAGCGAAGTAATTGACATAGCCACCGCCCAGCATGGACCCCATCGCCGCGCCCAGATCCGACATTGTAAGTCCCAAAAGCGCCGCCTTGTCGCGGTCGAACTCGACCACCGTTCCGGGCTTATCGATCTTCAGGTCGGTATCGACGTACATGAACAAGCCGCTGGCCTGAGCCTTGGCGAGAAGCGCCTGCGATACCTCGTTCAGTCGTTCGTACGGCTCGGTCGTTCCGATCACGAACGCTACGGGAAGGCCGTGACCCGTGCCCGGCAGAGGCGGAGGTTGGAAGGCCGCCGCCTGGGCACCGGCGATCGTTCCCAGTTTCATCTGGACCTCCGGCTGAATTACGTTGGTCGTGCGAGACCGCTGGTCCCAGGGTTTCAGGACCAGACCGCCGAAGGCGGAGTTCTTCCCGTTGAAACCTTCCACCCGGAACAGATGCGTGACTTCCGGGATGCGCGACAGCATCTTCATCGCCTCCTCCGAATAGAGCTGCGTTTGCTGGAGGCTGGCATCCGGTGCCGCCGTGTACATGGTGATGATGAAACCTTGGTCTTCCTGGGGAGCGAGCTCGCTCTTGGCGCTGGCGAAAAGGAAATAGATGCTCGTCAGGATGATCACGGCAAAGACCGCGACGACCGGCAGGCTGTTCAAGGCACCGTGCAGCAGACGTTCATAGGTGCCGCGGACGCGGCTGAATTGTCCGTCAATGAACTCAGTGAAGCGGTGGCGTTTGCCGGGAACAGTCTCCTTCAGAAAACGCGAAGACATCATCGGCGAAAGCGTCAGCGCAATCACGGCCGAGACGACTACGGTAGCGGCCAGGGTATAGGCAAACTCCGTGAACAGCGCCCCCGTCAGGCCGCCCATGAACCCGATGGGAATATACACGGCGATAAGTACCACCGTCATGGCAATGATCGGGTTTCCCAGTTCACGGGCAGCTTGCAAGCAAGCGTCGAGAAGCGGCAGGCCTTCGTCCATGTGCCGATGCACGTTTTCGACAACGATGATCGCGTCGTCCACGACAAGTCCAATGGCGAGAACCAAGGCCAGAAGCGTCATGAGGTTGATCGTGTAGCCCAAGGCCAGCATGATGAAGAATGTCCCGATAAGCGAAAGCGGAATCGCTACGACGGGGATCACCACGGACCGCGCCGAACCCAGTGTCAGGAAGATAACCAGCGTCACGATCAGCAGCGCCTCAAAGATCGTAATGACAACCTCTTTGATCGAGCTGTTCACGTATTCTGTGGCGTCGTAAACAATCTTTCCATCGAGGCCCTGGGGCATTTGCTGCTGAATGGAAGGAAAGACATCGCGAACCTTCTTCGCTACTGTAAGCAGGTTCGCCTTGGGAGCCACCATGATGCTCATGACAACGGCGCTCTTCTCGTCGAAATGAACCGCGGCATCGTAGCTTTCCGCGCCGAGGGTGACGTTGGCAACGTCGCCCAGCCGGACGATTGCGCCGTTTGCCGACCCGATGACGAGGTTCTTGAACTCATCGACTGACTCTAGGCCGGTTCCGGCCGTGATATCGACGGCCACCATCTGCCCCTTGGTACTGCCCAGCGCCGAGATAAAGTTGTTCGCTGCCAGCGCGTTGTGAACATCGGTCGCGGTAAGGTTATGTGCGGCCAACTTCTCCGGGTCGAGCCAGGCTCGCAGGGCGAATTCCTGCCCGCCGAGAATCTGGGCCGTTTGCACGCCCTCCACGGCCTGGAGCTTGGGCTGCACGACGCGGATCAGGTAGTCGGTGATGTTGTTCGTCGGCATGTCTTTGCTGTCGAAGGCGATGATCATGGAACCGATTGTTTCGCCTTTCGATATGGTGATGACGGGCTGCTGCGCGTCCTTCGGCAATCGATTCAGAACGGCGTTGACCTTGGTGTTTATCTCGGTCATGGCGTAGCTGGAGTTGTAATTGAGACGCAGGTTCGCGGTAATGACGCTTACGCCCAGGGTACTTGCCGACGTCATGTAGTCGATCCCTTCGGCCTGGGCGATGGAGTTCTCCAGCGGCGTCGTGATAAACCCCGATACCAACTCCGGATCGGCGCCCGTATATACCGTCGTCACCGTGACAAC
>JAQULV010000023.1 GCA_028718405.1 Smithellaceae bacterium | reverse complement strand
TCACTTTCGCAGAAGGCAGCTTAACCGCCGAAGAGGAAGAGCTGAAAGAAGAGTTGCAGCAGATTAAATACACGCGAGATAGCTGGAATATGGAGGCTAAAGGCGCAAACGATGTTGGATATTGAAAGATTAATCAGGAGGGAAATACGGTTACAGGACGCCTACCAGGCGGACGTGCCTCCCTGTCAGGTAAAGCTTGACGCCAACGAAAATCCCTTCAGTCTGCCGGAATCTCTGAGAGAGGCGATGTTCGCCGAGATGAAGAAGATCGCGCTCAATCGCTACCCCGATGCCGGCGCTCCGCGCTTGCGTGAAAAGTTCGCCACCTATTA
This sequence comes from Smithellaceae bacterium, assembly GCA_028718405.1. Classification (GTDB taxonomy): domain Bacteria; phylum Desulfobacterota; class Syntrophia; order Syntrophales; family JAQULV01; genus JAQULV01. The sequence continues at coordinate 9,143 of JAQULV010000023.1, read as the reverse complement.
CGGGGTTTCCTGCGAGATGGTGATGATCGGCAACGGCTCTGACGAGTTCATCCAGACGCTCCTTATCGCCCTGGGAGGGACGGCTAAAAGCATCCTCATTCCCGTACCGACGTTCTCCATGTATAAGATCTGTGCCCTGAATATCGGGTTCGACGTCGCAGAGGTGCCCCTCGATGCGGAGTTTGATCTGAACCGCGAGGCAATGAACGCCGCCATAAAGAAAGAAAAGCCGGCCGTCATCTTTCTTAGCTATCCGAACAACCCCACGGGCAACTGCTTCAGTCGTGAACGGATCGAGGCCATCATCGAAGAAGCTCCGGGTATCGTTGTCGTCGATGAGGCTTACGGCAATTTTTCGGGGCAGACCTTCCTTCCTGATCTTAAGAGGTACGATAACCTCGTGATTCTGAAAAGTCTTTCCAAGGTGGGACTTGCCGCTATGCGCCTTGGCATCTTGATCGGTCCGGCAGCTCTGGTTGCGCAATTGGATAAGGTGAGGTTGCCGTACAATTTGAACGCTTTTTCGCAGGTGGCGGCCGGATTCTTCATCGACTACAGGGATGAATTCCAGCGCCAGGTTGACGAGGTGATTGCCCGCCGGGAGGAGCTATTTTCCGCTTTGTCCGCCGTGGAGGGGATAAAGGTCTATCGGAGCGACGCAAATTTTATTTTTTTTAGTTGCGCTTTGGATGCAAATCGCATATATAAGGACCTATCGCAAAAGGGGATTTTGATTAGAAACCTCAGCGGGGCGGGGGTTATGACAAACGCCATGCGGGTGACGATTGGTTCCCTTGAGGAAAACAAAAAATTTATCGAGGCGATAAAAAGCATCAAGTAAGGAGAGTGGTTCAAATATAGGCTACAGTGAGGGTGGGTTACGGCACATTAAATATGCGCGGCCGTACTGCCCTTTTTTTTTGCCAAAGCAAGGGCCTTAGTCTTGGGGCTTGCTTCGGGAAATGAAGACTTGGCTGTTATCAGCTGAAAATAAACATAGGAAAGGAAGGTTGTTTTGGAAGTAAAAGTATTCGACAACGATGTGGAGAAGGCCTTAAAGATCCTCAAAAACAAGCTCTCCAAGAGTGGTTTGTTCAAGGAGCTTAAGCTCCGCCGGGCTTATGAGAAACCGTCGGTAAAGAGGAAGAGAAAGACCATCGAGGCGCGCCGCAGATTGGCCAAGGTTCAACGCCGGAGATCTTCATAGCCGGTACGGCACGGGATTACTTAGAAGGTCCTTTTTCCTTTGCCGAAGGGTGAAGATTCCTTGGGGTGTATGCCATGGAGGACAAACAGCAGTATCTAGTCGACGCCTTATCTATTGAGGAGTCCTGGCGGATCTTCCGGATAATGGCCGAGTTCGTCGAAGCCATCGAGGCGCTCTCGCAGGTCCAGCATGCCGTGAGTATCTTTGGATCGGCCCGGACCGATCCCGGCGACCCCAACTACGAGAAGGCTTACTGTCTGGCCAAAAGCCTTGCCCAAGAGGGGTTCGGCGTCATTACTGGTGGCGGTCCCGGGATTATGGAGGCAGCCAATAAGGGTGCCAGCGATGCCGGCGGCAAATCCATCGGCATGAATATTCGCCTGCCCTTCGAGCAGAAACCCAACCCCTACGCCAATATCAGCATCGACTACAAGTATTTTTTCATCCGCAAGGTCATGTTCGTCAAATACGCCGTCGCTTACATTATCCTTCCCGGCGGCTTTGGCACGATGGACGAGCTCTTTGAAGCTCTGACCCTCATTCAGACAAAAAGGATAAAGAGCTTCCCCGTAATCCTCATGGGGAGAGACTACTGGCAGGGACTGTTGGATTGGCTGGCGAAGGAGATGTTGGGGAGCGGGAAGATCAACAAGCAAGACCTGGAATTGATCCAGATATTCGATGATCCCGAAGAGGCCGTACGGCACATAAAGAAATTCGTTATTCTGTAAAGGGTCCATGGAAAAGGAAATCGTGAACCTCGACGGCGGCCGGAGGTTCTCCTGTTATCTTCTCTTCGGAGACGAGAGTTACCTGCTGAAAGAAACCTTGGACAGGATTCTGGACCAACTCCTTTCTTCCGCCGACCGCGAACTAAACCTCTTTGTTATTGAAGGTGGCAATGAGAACATCGATACGCTTTGCGAGTCGTTGCTCACGCCGCCGCTACTGCCCGGGGCCAAGGTAGTTCTGGTCCGAAACACCCAACTTTTTACCTCCAAGAATACGTTACCAGATCTGATCAGGAAAATCCGCGAACATCTGGACTCCGACATCCGGAAGGCGGCGCGCGAATTTATCCAGTTTCTTACCCTCGCGGGATGGAGCCTCGATGATCTCAAGGATGACGGTTGGAAAAAGATAGACGACGACGAGTGGCAAAGGATATGCGAAGGGGGAGGAGAAGAACGGCACAAGTGGCTTCCCCGTTTGGTGGAGTATTGCCACTCCCTCGGCGAGATGCCGGACGGTGGGGACGGGGACATAGACAGGCTCAGTGATGTTCTTTCCAAGGGGTTGCCCGCCGACAACCACCTTATCATCACCGCCGAAACCGTTGACAAGAGGAAGAAGCTCTTCAAGGTCATCTCGGAAATGGGTACGGTGCTGCAGTTCACACCGGAGAAAGGTGAACAGAAACAGAAGCAGGCCGTCATGGGAACCGCCCGAGAGATGCTGAATAGTGCGGGGAAAAGGCTTACCCCGGCGGCGTGGATAGCCCTGGGGCGTAAGACGGGCTTCGATCTGCGCGGTTCCATGGGTGCCATCGAAAAAGTTATCACTTATACCGGCGAGAAGACGGAGATCGATGAGGCTGATATCGAGGCCGTTATCGGCAAGACAAAGGAGGATTCAATCTTTGATCTCACTGAGGCCATGGCCACAGGCGATCTCAAGAAGGCCCTTCTCACGATGGGCGAACTGCTGAACCTGGGCAATCACCATCTCATGATCCTCACTATGATCTCTCGGGAGATCAGATATCTGCTGCATGCGAAACTTTTCATCAAGGCGGGAGAGTTTTCCTTTTCCCCGCAAATGGACTACAGCCAGTTCCAGAAGCGCGTCGTTCCTGTCTTGAAATCCTGGGCGGCGTCCGGCGGGAAACACCCGTCCAGCGAACTCGCTGTGCAGCACCCCTATGTAATCTATAACGTCATGAGACATTCCTTCCGTTTCCGCGAGCAGGACCTTACTTCCTATCTCGGTGAGCTTGCGGACATGGATCTGGCTCTCAAATCTACGGGCAAGGATCCTCGGCTGATGCTGGAGAGATTCTTGACCAGGGTCTGCGCGTAGAGAGAGAAGTCAGCTTCTGCCGCCTTTTCTGAAAGGTTGCCCCGTCGCCCCACAAAAAAACGAAAGGAGGACATCATAACTTCATGCCCTCCTTCGTTGCCACGTCGAATTAATATCTAATTTATTTCTTTTTTGACGAATCCGTTGAGGCTAGCCCTCAGAACTGTCCTGAGAAACCGGCATCCAGCAGAACTTCGCGGTGTTTCGGATCGAGAGTATCGGGATCGAACTGTGTCCAGGCGGGGATTATCGCTCCCAGACGGACTGCCGTGCTGCTGGTTATGGCGAAACGAACGCCGGCAATGATATCGAGCGTCTTCATACTGTCGGCCAAGGCCACGTCGACGCCATTCTGCTTTTCTTTGCTTCTTTCGATCATCAAACCGGCAACATTAAGATAGGCGATTAAACCCGGCAGTGGCGTGAAGTAATCGGCTCCGATAAGATAGTTGAGTACGGTCCCTCTCTGGGTTTCGTAATGGGTCCCGGCTTCAGTGTAATCGCTCTCGGTATTCCAGCGGTAACCGATATTGCCTTTGAGGCGGAACGGTCCTTGGATGGTGCTCACCGTCTGGTTGATGATGAAGTCGTAAGATCCGGTGCCCAGGGGAAGATCGGTTGTGGGGTCGATATCGCTCTTCCCCGTTGGCAGCTTGACGGAGAAGTACGTAACACCCTGGAGATCCCTTTCGTCGCCGAGACGGAATTTTGTCCACAGGGAAATATCGCCCAAGCCGCTGGCCTTAAGATCCTGCCCCATGGCAGTGGTCACTTCCTTCTCTATATAGGGTATGTTAATCCCCCCCTTGAAATCTGGGCTGAAGGCGTAATCGAGTGGGACAATCACGGCCTTGACATGCTTCGAATAGAGAACGTCAATAGCCGCTCCGGCACCCACCGTAGGCGCGGTTGTCGTCACGGCGGGCTTATCGGCGGTGAAGGTGTCGGGATTGATAATATTCGGGTCAGTCGTAGCGGGTTCCACGGACTGCTGCGTTGCTCCCCCTTCACTATTCTGCGGTGCCTCCCATGGACCTTGAGCGTAGAGGGGGATGCCGTAGAAGAGGCAGAGGAAGATCACTCCTATTACAAGACGCAGTTTTCTCATCACAGGACCTCCCAAGTTTATTTTCTACAAATCTTTCAATACGGATAACTCCTCTATACGGGAGAGGCAGCCATTTTGTCAAGACAAAGGGAAACGTGATGTGGCGGATGAGCGCCGGCAAGCCTCCCAGACGCTTGGCCATAGATATTCCTTGACATTTTATAGTGCTGATAATATCTCCTACAAGCAAGCATCCCGACAATCTTTTCCACCGCAACAATACCCGGACATTCCGCGCAGATCGTGAATCTCCGGGGTGTAATCATAACCAGAGAGGGTAACCTCGGGGAGGTAACATGAGCAAGGATTTGATTCTCACCATCGATAACGGCACACAGAGCGTCCGAGCCCTGGTCTTTGATCTCCAGGGGAACCTGGTTGCCAAGTCGCAGATTCAATTGGAGCCCTATTTTTCGGAGAAACCGGGCTGGGCTGAACAGCATGCGGAATACTACTGGGATTCCCTCTGTCAGGCCTGCCAGAAACTCTGGGAAACCTCGGGAGTCGCTAAAGATGCCATTGCCGGGGTGACCATAACTACGCAGCGTTCTACGGTCATCAATCTCGACAAAGACGGAAAGCCCTTGCGTCCCGCTATTGTCTGGCTCGACCAGAGAAGGACAGAGAACCTCCCTCCGCTGGGGGGGCTTTGGGGAACGATCTTCAAACTGCCGGGGCTTCGTGACACCGTAAATTATTTGCGGGCTGAGGCCGAGGCAAACTGGATCCGCACTTACCAGCCGGAGATATGGCGCAAGACGTACAAGTATGTCTTTCTTTCCGGGTACCATATCTATAAACTCACCGGTCGCTTTGTCGATTCCATCGGCAGCCAGGTAGGGTACATTCCCTTCGACTATCGCAAACAGTGCTGGTCCGCGGGATTGGAGGCCTGGAAATGGGATGTCCTTCCTGTTGAACCTTCGATGGTTCCGGAACTCGTTCCCCCCGCCGGGCAGCTCGGCGCCATCACAAAAGAGGCTTCGGAGGCCACGGGTATTCCGGCCGGGCTGCCGGTAATCGCCGCCGCCGCCGATAAGGCCTGCGAGGTGATCGGCTCGGGCGCCCTGGAGCCAAACATTGGATGCTTAAGCTACGGCACGACGGCCACTTTCAACACGACCCACAAGAAATACGTGGAAGCGATTCCCCTCATTCCGCCTTATCCGGCCGCTGTTCCTGGCTACTACAGCCTGGAGATGATGGTCTACCGCGGCTTCTGGATGGTGAGCTGGTTCAAGAAAGAATTCGCGCTACGCGAGGAACGCCTCGCGGAGGAACTGGGTGTAACGCCGGAGACGCTCTTTGATGATCTGCTCAACCAAGTTCCTCCCGGCTCGATGGGACTGGTCTTACAGCCTTTCTGGTCGCCGGGCCTCAAGGTACCGGGACCCGAGGCCAAGGGCGCGATCATCGGCTTCAGTGACGTCCACACCCGTGCTCACATTTACCGTGCCATGCTGGAAGGTCTTGCCTATGCCCTGCGGAACGGCAAGGAACGCTCCGAGAAGCGCTCCGGTATTCCGGTGACGGAACTGCGCGTGGCCGGTGGTGGTTCGCAGAGCGATGCTGCTATGCAGCTTACCGCCGACATCTTCGGGTTGCCGGCGGGGCGTCCCCATATCTACGAGGCCTCGGGACTCGGAGCCGCTATCGACGCCGCTGTGGGGCTCAAGTTCTACCCGGATTTCTCTGCGGCGGTGAAGGCCATGACCCGCGTGGGCCGGCAGTTCCTGCCCAACCCGCAGACGCGCCGGATTTACGACGATCTCTACAACAAGATATACCAGCAGATGTACGGCCGTCTGAAACCCCTTTACGAGGAGTTGCGCAAGATCATCTCCTAGCTCAAGGCAAGGCCTTCCGGGAAAACCCGGAAGGCCTTTTCAGTACATCCAAGAAACAAATCATCAAAGGAGGACAAGGCATCGATGGATAGTTCCATTGCGGCTCTCGTGACCGGTGCCGGCGGGGGAATCGGCCGCGCCATCGCGGTGCGGCTGGCAAAGGCGGGATACAACGTCGCCGTTGCTGACGTGAAGGAAGGCGGGATCAGGCAGACCGCGGATCTGATCAAGGCCGCCGGTCGGGAAGCACTTGCCATCACCGCCGACATGTCGCGCACGGAAGATGTCGAGGCCATGGTGGTCAAGACGGTTGCCGTGTTCGGCAGACTGGACATCCTTGTCAATAACGCTGGTGTCAGTTCGGCGGGCTTCATCGAGCAGGTGACCGATGACGAACTCATCCGCGTCTATGGAGTGAATCTATTCGGCGTCCTGCGTGCCACCAGAGCGGCAGCTCCCTATCTAAGAAAGAGCGGGCGCGGTCGGGTGATCAACATCTCCTCCGTGGAAGGGATCAGAGGCTCCGGGCTGCTGCCTGTTTATAGTTCAACGAAGGCCGCCGTGATTGGCCTCACCCGGGCCAACGCCATAGAACTGGCCCGCTACGGCGTCACCGTCAACGCCATCTGCCCGGGACCAATCCAGACCGACATGCTGGCGCCTCTGATCGCCGACGAACCGTCGCGGCTCAAGTTTATCAAAGGCGTTCCCATGCACCGCCTGGGAGTTCCGGAAGACATTGCCGGCGCCGTGGCTTTCCTGGCCTCCGAGGAGTCTTCCTTTATCACGGGCAATGCCATCGTCATCGACGGGGGAATGACGATCAAGTCGCTTTAGTGATAACTTATATTTACCGCTGCGGCACGATCCGGATTTCGAAAAGCTTCGGCCATAATTTGCCGGTGACGAAGAGCCGATCAGAGGCGGGGTCATAGGCGATACCGTTCAGGACGTCGATCAATCTGCCTATGCGGTCCGACGCCGGCAGCAACCCGGTAAGATCAATCCAGGCCTCGACCTGTCCCGATTCCGGCGAGATCACCGCGATAAGATCCGTCTTCCAGATATTAGCATAGACCTTACCCCGGACGTACTCCAGCTCATTCAATTTGGGGACCGAGCGACCCACCGCGGTCACCCTGAGACGTCCCGTCTCCTGCAAGGTTTTCGGGTCCAGGAAGCGCAGGTATGCGCTCCCGTCGCTCACGACGATGCGCTTTCCGTCCTGGGTCAGTCCCCAGCCCTCTCCCGCGTAGCTGAAGGTACCCATCGGTTCGAAGCTGCTCTCATCATAGATGAAACCAGTGTTCTCCTGCCAAGTGAGCTGAAGCAATTTGCCTCGCCAGTCGGTAAGACCCTCGGCGAAGTAACGTGCATCGACGTTCCGCCGTTGCAATATCTCTCCGGTCTCCAGCTTTACCTTCCGCAACGAGGAGCGACCCTTCAGTCCGGTGCTTTCGAAGAGATAGCCGTCCCGGTAGATGAGCCCCTGCGTAAAGGCGGCGGGGTCGTGGGGAAAGACATTGACGATCTGGTAGCGGTAGACGGGAACGTTGTCTCCGGCCGCGGCCACGGCGACAAGAAGCAGCGTTTCCAGAAGAAGCGCAGACGCAGTGAGGATAATGGTCTTGATGCTTGTCATGTTCTGAGCAGTTCTCACACGAGACTGGATGTTCGTCTCATCCAGAGAATCCTTATCACAAACTATTGGAGCTTGCCCGTCAATTGTTGTCGGAAGGGAAGGATGCAAGATAGTCTACTTATCGGCCGTTATCCAGACCTTGTATCCGCTGGCACGATGTATACGGCCGACGCTGCCATTTAAGGCGAGAAGTTGCATAATCCCCTCCGCCGAGTAGAAGCGGCTGGCCGTGCCGAAGAGCCTCTCCGTAAGAGCCGCCAGCTTCACGAGGTAGCGTTCCATGTTGAATTCCTCAATGAGCAGCCTTCCCCCCGGCTTCAACACGCGGAGGAGCTCTTTCAGGACTGTCGAGGCTTCGGAGAAATGGTGGAAGGCGTCAACGATCAATATCCGATCGAAAGACTCCTGCGCAAACGGAAGGCAATGTACATCGGCGCGGACCGGGCAGATCGCTTCCTTCGCTCGGGCGGCCTTCAGCATTCCCGCTGAGAGATCGGCGACAACACATCTGAGCTTTGAACTTGCCAGATGCGACGACACGCGGCCGGTGCCGCCTCCCGCGTCCAGAAGCAAGCCGGCCGAAGGCAATTGCAGGAGCTCCCGAAGTCTTTGCTCATCGGGGGCTCCCATGAGGCGATCATAGCAGGGGGCGATAAGATCAAATAGATTCACGTTTGTTCCTCTTCTTGACGTTGAACTGCGGACAAAGCTCAGACGAACCTGGTTCGTAGTTCCGACAAACTTCGGGGCGAGTTTCGTAAATAGTGCAGGAGAAGAACTTGCCGTCGCAGGTGATAAAGGGACAGTGATTGATGTAGCCTCCCGTAGCGGACGAGATGAGGTGGTCTCCCGCCCAGACGGCATGCTCGCTTTCAATTACCGCCAGGATGTTTTGTCTGTTTTCTCTTTGCCACCGGAAAAGGTCTTCCTCTGTCGCGTAAGCGATGAAATCGGTGAAGCAACATTTGCCGCATCTGCGGCAGGTGATCTTTCGTGAGCCAGCCATAGGAGAACATCTGTGCGACGGAGGGACGCAGAGAACTGCGTCGACGGAACTGTTTCTGGAATCAGGCTACACCCCGGCACCTATGCTGTCAAGAAAGACCGAAAAAGACCCCCGGCTCTTTCTGCTATCTTTCAAAGTGGCTCATAAACCGGAGAAATCCCAGTCTGCTCCCCTGTACCTTCATCCTGCCGGAGCTTACCGCGGCGAGCGGCGTCGTCAGCTTCGTTGCCACCTTGCGGAAAGTGAGCGCATCC
>JAQULV010000022.1 GCA_028718405.1 Smithellaceae bacterium | reverse complement strand
GATCTGCCGACATCGTTGATTGTGCCCGGGTGGCGCTTGTCATCCATGATCTCCTCTTGCAGCTGGGGTTGGAGGGATACGTAAAGGCCTCGGGAAAGAAAGGCCTGCACATCTACGTTCCCCTGAACCATCCGGATGTGTCTTTCGGCGGTACTAAGAAATTCTCGAAGACGGTGGCCGAGGTGATCCAGCGCACCTATCCGGAACGCGTGACTGCGAAGATGGCGAAAGAGCAGAGAAGGGGAAAGGTCTTCATCAATTGGGCTCAAAACGACGCCTCTAAAACGATGATCTGCGTCTATTCCCTGCGCGCAGAGAAGCGGCCATACGTGTCCGTACCTCTTTCCTGGAGCGAAGTCGGTCTGGCATTCAGAAAAGGTGATCCGGAGGGACTAAGGTTTCTTCCCGCCGAGGCGCTGAACAGGGTGGATAAGAAGGGAGATCTCTTCGGCGGTCTCTTGCATAAAGGACAGAAGCTTCCTTATTTGTGAGATGAGACTCAAGGATTACGCCGCCAAGCGTAGATTTAGCAGGACGCCGGAACCAAGACCGGAACACGGCACCAAGGGACGGGAGCTTTCGTTCGTCGTGCAGAAACACGCGGCCCGTGCCCTTCACTACGACCTCAGGTTGGAACTGGGAGGAGTTCTGAAAAGTTGGGCTGTTCCCAAGGGGCCTTCGCTGGACCCTTCCGTGAAACGACTGGCCATGATGGTAGAGGATCATCCCTTTGAGTATCGCGATTTCGAAGGTGTAATTCCCGAGGGAAATTACGGCGCCGGTAGTGTGGTCATCTGGGACAGGGGGCTCTTTCGGCATCCCGCCGCCGCAAACCGCGAGGAAAGCGAGCGGTTGCTTCTGCAGGGATTGAAAAAGGGTGAAATGAAGTTCGTTCTAGCGGGGGAGAAACTACGCGGCGAATTCGCTCTGGTCAAAACAGGTAAAGACGAGAGATCGTGGCTCCTCCTGAAGAAGAAGGATTCCTTCGCGTCGGATGGCAATATCCTCAGCGATTCGCGCTCGGTGGTTTCGGCAAAGAGTCTGGAGGACATGTATGCCGGTCAGGCTACAGCAGCGGAGCGTCTGGAGTACATCCGCCTCCGAGAGGCTCTGGAGGGCGCAACCATGAAAGATGTGCCTGCCGCCCCGATGCCCCATGGTGTAAAGCCCATGCTGGCTATGTTGGGGAAGGGGGCCTTCGATGATCCCGACTGGATATTTGAGATAAAATGGGACGGGTATCGAGCGATCTCCGAAGTAGACAATGGAAAGGTCCGTCTCTATTCCAGAAATGGCGTCTCCTTTGGGGAGAGGTTTCCCACCCTCTTGGATCGACTGAAACGATTCAAATTCGAAGCCGTCATGGATGGAGAAATCGTCGTCGTCGATCAACAAGGAAGAGCGGACTTCCAGAAGTTACAACATTATCAGCGATCATCGGCCGGGCACTTGCTTTACTATGTCTTTGATCTAATCCACCTCGAAGGAAGGAATCTGATGAACCTGCCGCTCATCAAGAGAAAAGAGCTCCTGCAGAGGATTCTTCCGTCGGGGGGACAAGTGAAATTCAGCGATCACATCCGTCAGGACGGAGTTCTCTTTTTCCAACTCACCAGGGAGAAGGGCATAGAAGGCATCATGGCCAAGCATTCCGGAAGCCTCTATACCCCAGGCGCAAGGAGCAAAAATTGGCTCAAAGTGAAGTCGCGTCTCACACAGGAGGGAGTAATCGCCGGATTCACAGCCCCAAGGGGAGGGCGAAAGTTGCTCGGTGCTTTGGTGTTAGGCTTCTACTCCGATGGTGACCTGATCTATATCGGTCACACGGGGGGCGGATTCAGCGAGAAGATGCTGAAGGAGGTTCGTACGAAGCTGGATCCTTTAATTAGCAAGACAAGCCCCTTTCGGGAAGCGCCAAAGACCAATACCGCGGTTACTTGGGTGAAGCCGGAGCTAGTATGCGAAGTGACGTTCCAGGGGTGGACTGAAGATGGCCTGATGAGACAGCCAGTGTTCCTGAGACTTCGGGATGACCTGATGGCGCGGGACGTGACGCGGGAGTGGAAGGAAGGTTGACCGGCGTACCCCACCCAGTGAGTCAAGGAAAGTATCTTTAACAGGATAGCGGCAGAGGTAGGGAGTGTTGTGGATATCCTCGCTGGAACGAGCGGCTATAGCTACAATCAGTGGAAGGGGAGATTCTATCCCGAGAAGATGCGGGCGAAGGACATGCTGTCTTTCTATGCCCGGAGTTTCCGAACCGTCGAGATCAATAACACCTTCCATCGGATGCCCTCAGAAAGACTCCTTGCCTCCTGGGCGGCACAGGTTCCGCGAGGATTCGTTTTTGCCCTGAAAGCACCTCAGTTCATAACGCACGTGAAGATGCTGAGGAATGTGCATGAAGAGACGTCTTACCTATTTCGCACGCTGCCCATCTTAAATGATAAGCTGGGGCCCGTGCTCTTTCAGTTTCCGCCGAGCTTCCACATTTCTTTGCAGATATTTACGGAGTTCTTGACCCTGATTCCCGATGCCGTTTCCTGCGCGTTCGAATTCCGCCATTCTTCGTGGCGCACGGAGGAAGTTGTGAACCTCCTGCGCGGAAAAAAATTTTGCCTCTGCGTCAAGGATGCCGACGACCAACGGGCGGGTGAGATAATTTCCACCGCACCTTGGGGCTATCTTCGCTTGCGCCGTGCCGATTACACCGAAGTTGACATTGTGGAATGGGCCGAGAAGATCCGTGCTCAGAAATGGGAGCGGGCCTTCGTCTTCTTTAAGCATGAAGATGGAGCCAAGGGACCCGAGTTCGCCCAACGGCTTCTGGAGCATACGATGAAGGGGAAATAGGTTTGGTCGGTCGTCGGCCGAAAAGATGATATCGGGACGCAAATCTCTGGAATCAACGTCTGCATCAAGGAGGAGGATCAGGTTGGATCTGACGGGAAAGGTGGCACTCGTGACGGGTGCAAGCCGCGGCATTGGGAAGGCCATCGTCTTATCCCTTGCCGATGCCGGTGCCGCAGTGGCCATCAGGGCAGATGTGTCGGACGCAGCCTAAGTCGATCGAATGAAGGACTTTGTGTAGAGAGAACTTGGCTCTCTCTCGATCTTGATCAACAATGGAAAGATTTGGCAGAACAGAGGAGATTGCTGAGGTGGTACCGATGCTGGTAAGAAACGGATATATCAACGCTCAGACGACGTCAACGGCAGGAATACCTGTCGCGACCGATATAATTGAAACGTTATCCAACTGAGCGGGACATACGTCTATCGGGGACTATCGCAAGGAGGGCATCCTCTTCATGAATTCAGGATCTTTGGCAAGCTCGCTGGCGATGTCCTCAATTTCCCTTTGGACGTCCGGCGGAAAGGCACGGAAGGTCGCCTCCGGACCGGAGGCGCTTTCAGCATCCAGATACTTGGTCGTATCCCCTCCTCTTTCCTCTAGGAGCATCAAGACAACCTTCATGATCCTTTGTTGAATCTTGGGCGGTAGGGCTGTGAATCCCTGTATGGCTTTCAACTGGTCGGGGTTGCTGGTCGCATAGGCATCGAGGGCAGCCGGATCAGTCAGATATTGCTTGAGGACGCCCATTGCTGCTTCATGGGCTGAGTCCTGAGCCGCAACAGCTGCGGGCCCCATAACAAGAACCAGGGCCGTTAAAGCAAGGCATAGCGCGGTACTTTTCATGATTGCATCTCCATGATCGAATTGAACGGTGCGAGACTCTTTGCCTTACGCTTTCAATGTCCCGCCGCCGGGGATTGTTCCGTTATCTTCATCCGTTTCAGCTTTCGTCTCTCCCTAATCATCTTCGTGTCTTCATCCATGTCTTCATAGGCCATCTTCAGCGCGGTAGGGAAAGAGACGATTTGTCCTTGATTCGATTTCTGGAAGGCGTTTGCATCCTCCTCCTTAGCGAAGGCCCACTTACCCCTTTTGGACATAACGCCGGTTTTGCTGCCCCCGACCACCCAGAACGCCTTTTCGGCATCAATAAGTTGCCTAGTATTGAAATCGCCCACCTTGATGCTACGGGGCGTTTTATCGATGTTGTTTGACAGTTCAACGGCGGCACAATGGATGCTACAAAGGGGTGTTACAGTCCCATCATCGTATTCAATGAGCATTCGTGAAAAATCAAATTTAGCTCTATCCATTCCGCAGTACTTACAGTCCTTGTAGGTCTTGAGGTCATCCCCGGTCTGGCTGTAGGCAACGCAAGTCAACATGGCCACAAAGACGATCGACAAGGTGCAAAGAATATAGACCTTTCTCATGATCTCCTCCTGGTTTGTCAGTTGGTTATGTATGGCGCATTACATTTGGTACTTTCCGCCATAGACTTTTCGGAGAACGACTTCATGTGAAGGCGGTCCTCTCAAGCTCGCAGATCTGGCCATCTCTCATTTCGAACGTCCGTTTTGCGTTTGCGGCGAGCACCTGATTGTGAGTGACCATAATGACGGTAAGGCCTTCTCTCTTGTTAAGATCCTTCAGCGTCTCGACGATCTCCATGGATCTTTTCGTATCGAGATTGCCTGTAGGTTCGTCGGCAAGGAGGATCTGTGGCTCGTTGACCATGGCTCTGGCGATGGCGACGCGCTGCATCTCGCCCCCGGAAATCTCGCCGGGGAGGTGATCCTTCCGATGATCTATGCCCAGTATCTTGAGGAGCCGCGATGCGTCATCACTTCTGCCGCGCTTGTCGTAGAAGGTGAGCGGCAGCATAACGTTCTCCAGCACTGTCAAGGTGGGGATGAGATAGAAGTTCTGGAAGATGTAGCCGAAGACCTCACGCCGAATCTTGGTCAATTCCCGTTCCGAAAGCGGCTTTCCTTTTCCGAAGATTGGCCGTTCTCCCAGATGAAGTATTCCGGAAGAGGGGTTGTCGAGGCAACCGAGGAGATTCACAAGCGTTGTTTTTCCCGAGCCCGAGGGACCGATGATGGAGACGAAATCACCTTTGTCTATATGCAGCGAGACGCCATTTACCGCCGCGATCTCCTCGCTTCCGCGCCGGTAAATTTTTGTCAGGGCATCGGCTTCCATGATCGTTTGATTTCCGTTCATCCGCTCACCTCCCTCCTGATCGCCTCCAGCGGCCTGATCCTGCCAGCTTTCCAGGCGGGGTAGAGACCGCTGATTAGACCGATACCTAGAATCACAGCCAGCGTGACTAGTACGAGCTTGCCATCAATAACGACAAGGCCTCCGGTGGGTGCATAGGGCAGAACACTGCGGATCAGAATATCGGTAAGTCGCGCAAGAATCAGGGCGAGGATGATTCCGACGGTTCCCCCGGCCAAGCAGAGGATCAGGGTCTCCATCCAGATCAGCCGGAAGATGTCGCCAGGCATAGCCCCTATTGTCTTGAGTATGCCGATTTCCTGGAATCTTTCCCAGACGGAGGTCAGGATGGTATTGATGACGCCGACCATGGCGATCAGGATTGCGATCAGAGCGATGGAGAGCACCATCACCTTTGCCGTAGAAATGAGCTTCATGATTGTCTCTTTCACCTGAGCGAGGCTGACGATCTGCACGTCGGGGAGCTGGTAGAGCTTCTCTTCAAGCGGGGCGCTATCGACACCTTTCTTGATCTTAATACCGATGGTCGTGATCTGGTGGTTCTTATCGAATATCTTCTGCAGTGTTCTCAAAGGGACGAAGATAGTACCGTCATCCTGCGTGCCGGTCCGGTCGAGGATTCCGACTACCTTGAACTGGATATTCTTCTCCGGCATGAGGATCATATCGCCAACCTCGCGTTGCTCCAGCTCCGCCGCTTCATAGCCCATGACCGCCTCGTAGGCGTCGAGATCCTTAAACCACCCGCCCTGGCGAAAACGGAAATAGGTCTTCATTTCAGGGAAGGTCTTGGGGTCGACCCCAAAGTAGCCGGCCACTCCGCCGCTTTCCCCTTTGTTGGGATCGAAAACGGCGGCCATCAGGATTGGAGTCACCTTATCCACCTCGGGTTCCTGGGCGACCTTCGACAGCATCGACTCATCCATATAGCGGAGCCCTGTACCGCCCTTAAGCATCATCGTTGCCGCTTCGTAGGGACATCCCTTGGCCATGATCATCAACTGGAAACCCATATTGTCAATGTCTTTGCTTAGGGCGCGCTCGTATCCCTGGTTGAATCCCAGCAGACTCACGAGGACCCAGGAAGAAAGGGCAATGCCGACGATGGTGAGAATGGTGCGTATTTTCTTACGAAAGAGATTCTTATAGGCCACCTGAAATTTTGTAATCATTACCCGAGACCTCCGCTTCTTACTGGTGCTGATCTGAGTAGACAAACTCATCCATCAGGATGAGGTTCTTTTTGGTGGCACGAAGCGCAGCGCGGAAATCGCCCTCCGCCTCGGGGGCGGGATTCCGTATCTGTTCCGTTTTCCCCGAGGCCCTTCCAGTGAGAACATCATAGCCGTCAAAATCCCGGAGGGTTAGCCCGATAAACTGTCTGCCGAACTTGGTGTCACGCAATTTGGATGCGTACTGGCTGGTCATCTTCTGGATGTAAAAAGCTTTGATACGTCCGTCCAGATCCAACGCCAGAAAGACCTGGATTCCCCCGAACTGCCCTTTCTGGTTCACACCGTGTATGTAGCCAATCTTTTTCTTGTTGTTGTAGATTTCATATATCGTGTAAGGGACGTCGATGGTTTCATAAAGCCCGTGGAACTTATCGCCAAGCCTCTTCTCTACCTTCTGCATGAGCTTGTCTCCGCCTTTTTGTTGGATAGAGGTGTAGATGGTCCGGTAGCTCGTCGATTCCGGGAAGAGTCGCTCAACATCCCGATCGGGGTCGTTGAGATCGCAGCCCACTGCCGCCCAGAGAGGGCCGCACAAATAGAAGATGAAAAAGGGGACAGCTATGGCTGTCGATATACGACGGAAGATCGTTGTTGCATTAGACGGTGATAATTTTTCTCTCATATCGGTCGGTAATAGTAGAGTTGAAGTATGAATATGTTGTCATCGGCATTGCGGTCGTAGGTGTAACTGAGACGAACGGTGAGGTTGGAGGTCACCTGGCTTGAGGCACATAAGGCCAACTGGTAATTTCCCTCCTCACCGAATTTCCAATAAGTAGGCTGGAACTCCAGTTTAAGGAGACCTTCGGGATCGAGGTTTGCACTCACGCGGTCGGAAACGGCGAAGGTGTCCTCACCGAGCCATTTCCCGGCGAGAAGGTCGAAGCGGTTTTCAAAAATGTCGCGCAGGAAAGCCACATCTACACCGCCCAGAGTCATACGCTGCGGTTCGTCGTTTCTGAGTTCATATCCCATCGTATCAAGGGTATCGCCGTAACCGAAGGACAGTCCGATGTTAAAGTTTTCCTGACTGAGAACCCCGTAAGAGATTCGCGCCGCCGTCATGAAGTTGCCTTTGAAGTATACGGGCATTCCTGTTCCGGTCGTGGCGCTTGCCGCGAAGTCGCCCCAGGAGAAGTCGCGGTAGAAACCGACGCCCCAGTCACGGTCATAGCCGAATCCTTGGATGGCGAGCGTTCTCAAGATAAGACCGTGACTGTCGAAATAGGAACCCAGGCTTATGGCAGGCCGATTATGGCCGATCCAGAGATACGTCCAGGGGGTTTTGAATTTCGCATAGGCATTGTAAACCTGAGGCTCCAGTTTATATTTATTTTGGATGGTCTCCTCTTCCTCGTCATTGATGTCCTCGGTCAGGGCCACCCGTCCCTGAAGGGCAAGGGTGGCAAAGTCCCCGGACTCCGAGGAGATGCGTTTCAGGTAATCGAACCCGAGGCTCGGCTTCTGCATTTCCGCGTCCGGATTCATGGAGTATAGGATCATCTTGTGCAATTGGGACGAATAGCCCGCAATGCCTTGTGCTTCGAAATAGAGGAGATGATCGGAGGCAAGGGCCGATCCAGACCAAAAAAAGATAATGACAATCACGAGGATCCTATACATCGAAGCGATAGGCCCCGCGCAGAAGAACCCTGCCTCCCTTCATAAAGGTGAACCGTATCTCCCACTGCCCGGGCATGACGACGTTTACCGGCAGCAGGTACTCACCCCTTCGCGACAGAGAGAAACTCTGGCCGCCGGTTTCGTGAGCCCCCTTCATGGACGGCATCCCATAGTCCGCCATGATCTTCAGAGATGTGTCTTGCGCGCCCGTCTTAGAGAATACGGAAACTTTCATAATAGTCGTCCCGAGCTTAGGCTTCTTATCGAAACCGTAAACGAAATAGCGATCTGACCCCAAAGAGATCTTCTCTCCCGGGCCAGCCAGCATGGGGAAGGATTCGTGAAAGGTCATTGGAATTCCTGCCGTGCCGTGACGTTCGGACATCATGGTAGCGTGTCCCCGATCAGATTGCGCGCAGACGGGCCAGGGGAGAAGAACGGCTATCACCACAATGAGAACTACGGTTATGAGTTCTTTCATTTGTTCGTTACTCCTTTCGTAGGCACTATTCTGGCGAAATTAGTCCGCTGGGGGAGGATGGTGACGCGCAATCAGACCAGTGCCCCTATGGTGGCAAAACCGCCTCTTATTTCACATAAGGGATAGCCTGATTTGAAATGTCAAAATTTCTTACTGGCCTTCTGTGATGAGTAAAGAAAAAGAAGGTGGAGACACGATCTATGAGGAACGACGGCAATACCTGAGAAGTCGGCTGCGCATGATTGTTGGTCCGCACCGCAAGGCTGCTGCCGGGCGGAGTGTCTCAGTTGATGAAGATCCTGCCTAGGGTGATCATTGGGAGGTACAGTGGCGAGACGATAATGAAGATCCGGTAAGTCACCAAGTTCCACCGCATCTTATTGTCTAAGGATTACAGAAAGAACAGGGGGAGAAGCTTCCTCGCTGCCTACGTCGTCCGCCCCGATATAGTCGGGTATTTGCCGCACACGGAACGCAACATACCATCCTAACCTTCAGCCGACCCACTTTGCCATCCGGGTCATTTCTGCAGACCAATCCGCCGAAAGTCGAAGTTTAACGAAGAACGCGAATAGTCGATCAAGCGTTGTTAGGGCTTTCTCGATCAGATACATCCTTTCGATGAGAGCTCCTTCGCGGTCCTCCTCAGCGTCCTCCCCGTCCGTTGCCATGGGCAGCTTGAGGGACTGGATATGGAATTGATCGGCCTTCAGGGTGAATTCCCAGCTGGCCGCATCAATACCTAACCGGATTCTAGCTTCCCGGATCTTTTTACCTTGCCGAAGCGCCTCCTTCCCTTCCTTCAGATCACTGTGGAGACCTTGACACACAACCGTTTCGGAGTATTCGCCGTCCCCGGACTCGAGAACGAGGCGGCGCAAGAAATGGCACTCGATATCTCCTTCCTGGGGGAGGGCTATGAAACCGTTTCGTTGCTCGCTTCTGAACCACAGCCAGGTGAGGAATTCCCTGCCGACCGTGAGATGATCGATGTCAGCGTTATCGGCGCCCTGGTTAGAGGGGCGAATGTTAACGATGCGGTCCCAGGGCAGATAAGGAGCGGGCGCTATTTTGAAAGAACGCTTGAAAAGATCTTGGAATTCCTG
>JAQULV010000021.1 GCA_028718405.1 Smithellaceae bacterium | reverse complement strand
CTGAAACAGCGCAATTATCATCCCCTGTTCCTCACCGATACGGAAGAGGCGGCCCTTTTGCTCGACCTCTGGAGCAGGGTCTATAAATACCCCCTGGAATATTTGATCGAGGCCATGGCGCCGACTTCCGAGATGGATTTCGACATGCTGCCCCAGGAGAAGCAGGCTATCTATAGGGCGATCCAGTCCCATCACGTGAACGCTTCGCCGGACGGCCCGTGGTTCTTCATCATCGCGCGAAACGATGTGGTCGGCTCCCAGTTCCAGCTTATCGGCATCACCGATACGGCAATGCTCAGACCCCAGGTCTTCGCCCTTCAGGAAGGGGATGTTCAGATCGGCCTTATCTGTTCCGAGAAGCAGGCCATCGACGCCACGCTCATTTCTCTGCAGAGAGAAGATCCGCGTTTCCGTCCCATCGCCGACAAGTACTGGAATGCCAGAGGCGGCAGCCATACCGACGGTGGCGCCTTCATCTTTAGCTTAAAGGACAAGGGTGACGGCTCCGGAGAAAAGGAGCTTATCTGCTCTGATAAATTTGGCAAGGTCATTGACACCCCGAAAGGCAAGGAAGTCTGCGATATGGCCGTGCCGCTCGTGGCTACCGATGCCTGTCTGGCCATGGCAGGGGAGATTTCCTCGCGTCTTTCCGGAAACGACGGCGACGCACAGGTTTTCAAATACCTGAGCGGCCGGATTCCTGAGTTCGACAGTAATGCGTTGCGCTTCGCGATCGAGGCGGTGAAGAAACTGGCCTTAAGGGATAGCGACGCCAAAGGGAAGGCCATCTCGGCACTGGCGCTTTTGAATGACCGGCGCTACGACACGGGCCAACTGAAAAGAAGCTCCATCCAGGAAGTCTTACAGACGGCACTGGAAGAGATTTTCGCCTCCGTCCCGGCGATCACCCTCACCTCAGAGGCGCGTTATGCCCGGATCGACTTCAACAGTCGCGATAAGCTCAGAGCCCCGGCCCGAAACGAGCAGGTTCTGATCATCGATGCCGGGAAATTCGAACCCGAGGGTGATGATTGCGACGCTGTGTTGATCGTCAAGGCCTACAAACTCGGCTGGCAAAGGTTTATTGTTTATAAGTACCGTGGCCAGCGCTTCACCGGCTGTGGCTTCGGCCCGGAAACTAAGGGCATCAGAATAGATGTTTATGGCTCCTCCGGCGATTACCTCGCCTCAGGAATCGACGGCATGGAGATCTACGTCCACGGCAACGCCCAAGACCAGCTCTGTCAGATCATGAAGGAAGGCAAGCTTGTCGTCTACGGAGATGTGGGTCAGACCTTCATGTACGGAGCCAAGGGCGGCGCTGCCTACATCATGGGCAATGCGGCCGGCCGGCCCCTCATCAACGCCGTGGGCAAGCCTCGCGTGGTCATCAACGGCACGGCCCTCGACTACCTGGCTGAGTCCTTCATGGCGGGTGAACCATTGAATGGCGGCGGGTTCGTGATCTTAAACGGCATCGGGTTCAACGACGCTGACGGCTCGATCCGCGAATATGATACTCCCTACCCCGGGTCCAATATCTTCTCGCTTGCTTCCGGCGGCGCCATCTACGTCCGCGACCCGTACCATAAGCTGGTCGACGAGCAGTTGAACGGCGGAGAATTCAATACCATCACGGACGAAGACTGGAAACTCATCCTGCCTTACCTTGAGGAAAACGAAAGGCTCTTCGGGATCGGAATTGACCGGCTTCTCACCGTTGATGGACAGAAGAAATTCCCCGATGAGGTCTACCGGAAGATCATTCCCAAGAAGGCGGCTGTTCCTTCTAACAACGACGATGGTCTGGAAGACGATTCCTGCGGTGAATAACTAACGTCAAACTTCCGGGATGGTCCCTTCGCTGCGGACCATCCCAGAAGCGGGATAGGATACGAGGAGACTTCTCAACTCTTCTTCACGGTAACGGCTCATGTCGAGCCACCGATTTCTTTCTTCCCTGGGAATGATGACCGGCATCCTGTCGTGGTACGGCGCTACGATTTCGTTGGCCATTGTCGTAATGATCGTGCAGGAATTGATTGGACCCGCCTCGGGCGTTTCCCACGTCTCATATAGACCCGCCATCCCAAAAGGCTCCCCGGATTTCAGGCCAAACAGATAGGGCTTCTTCCCGTGGGCGGTCTTTTCCCACTCGAAGAAGGCATCAGCCGGGATCAGACAGCGGCGCCTCCTGAAGGCTTTGCTGAAGCTGGGCTTTTCGGAAACCGTCTCGGCTCGGGCGTTGAACATCTTGCGGCCAAAGGAAGGGTCTTTTGCCCAGGAAGGTATGAGCCCCCACTGGAATTCCGCCAATAGACGCCTGCCATCTTGAACAACAGCCGGCACGAGTCGCCCCGGCACCATCTCCCCGTTAATTTCGCTCGCCGCCACAATCTCGCTCACGCCGAATTCTTGAGCGAGCACCGACCATGCGGAGAAAAGAACATATCGACCGCACATAGTGAGATCTATATCCCTGGGGCGACAGACAAGGTAAACATTGTTTTCCCCCGCTTTCTTTCAGGCGCCATTGCTTGAATTCCTGTGGTTCCCAAAGACCTTATCAAGGTTGATCAGAAGTGATACATCGCCTTCGGTCGTGTACTGCTGGTCCCAGAAGAGCTGCTGGCCGTCGGCCTTCTTGCTCATGACGTCCATCCACAACTCGAAGGGGGTGTTGATCGTAAGATCGGCCTTCCGGGCGCGACCTTTAGCTGCCTTGACCGTCCCGCGGTCGATCTTGAAGTAACACTCTTTTGGTTTCTCCTCGTCCGTAAACTCAAACTGAATTGTCGCCGCTAGGTCTCCGGCCCGTTGCGGGTTGAAGGCCATTTCCATCAGCAGCATGAAATTCTCGAGGGTATCGGGGCGCGGGATGATCCCCTTCTTGCGAAACTCCTCAGGGGTCACCCCCTCGCTGATACACGTCTTCCACATGAGATTGGCCAACTCCGAAAAGGCGGCAAAGGCGTCGCTGATGGGCTGCTTGATCTTCTCCATCGTCTCTGGCGAAATTGCCCCCTGCTCGACGAGCTCGCGGCCGCCTTGGATCGTCGCCGCGATGATATTCTTCTTCTTCTCCTCATAGATGCTGATCGTTAGGGCTTCGGCACCGGCTCGGTAGATCTCGGCCGCCAACCTTTTTCCGAAAACCGACCGGACGTAGCAGGAAAGACCCTTGAAGACGGATTCTTCGGGAAATCCCGCCACAGAAAGGACGGCGATCTGGGGATGTTTCCCCCGCAGGGGATGGCGTGTCTCGCCGTCATTATGAAGCAGATCAGGCCGAAGGATCGGAAGCGTCCGTTCGATGAAGGTCTTCAGAGAAGCGTTCACGGTGAAATGGTAGAGTGGCGTTGCGTAGACAGCAAGGTCCGACTCAAGCCATTGCGGGTAGAGCTCGGCGGTCATGTCATCTTTGTGGATACACACCCCCGGAGTCTTAGTCCAGCACGTATAGCAACCAATACAATAATTGAGCTTCTTCTGTCGGAGATTAAAGACCGAAACCTCGGCTCCCGCTTCCCGCATGCCCTCTACGAGGGCACTCATCATCAATTCTGTCTTACTCTCGCCGCTGTGCCGCGGACTGGAATTAATGGCCATCACCTTCATGCTGGCTCCCTCCCCTTTTGCATCCACCCGGACCTTTTCTAAAGGCAGATCCCTCTCCTAATTCTTCTTTGCTCCAGATACTCTCAACGGCTGTGTTGACTTGAATCAGGCTCCTGTCACGGTCTACTCCTCAGATCAGGGCCTGCATAACCAAGAAATGCAGAAAGACGATCCCGATCGAAAGGAGGCTATGGAAAACCTCGTGAAAGCCGAACACCTGTGGACTGGGATCGGGTTTCTTCATCACATAGACGAGCCCACCGGCGAGAAAAAAGACGGCTCCTACGATCAACTCCACGAGTCCCGCTTGGGAGATGTTTGCGGCATTGATCGCGAGGACTATGATGCCGATGAGCCCCAGAGAAAAGCCAACGATCGGGGCGAGCTTTCGGGAAAGGTTCTTGATTGTAATCAGGGCGATCATTCCGCCGATGGCACCAAGCCACAAAAGGATGATTGTTGCGGTGGCCAGAGGTTCGGTCGCGAAGCGAGCGACGCAGGGAGAAAAGATTGCCGCCATGAGAAACAGCATGGAACCGCGATCCACCCGGCGCAGCAGTTCGGCTTCGATCTTCTTGTCCACCATCAGATGATAGACGGTCTGGATGGGCCAGAAGGCGAGAAGAACCGTCGCGTATATGATGGCCCAACTCACCCAAATACCGCCCGACGAGGTCATGGTTTGATACAAAAGGGAGGGGGCGGCAACAAGAAAGAATATCCATCCAAACACATTGATAAGTGCGCTCCATCTATCGGTGTTCATCAGGGCTCCTTTGGCAGCTTCCCACAGCATTCGAGCTTCCTCCTTAAAATGAATCGGCTTCTCTGTCAATCAATAACGGATCATCCGCTGCTTCCCGATCGTCTTTTCGCATCTTATCTCTTTTCAAGCCATAATCTTCTTTGTTGACAAGGCTTAGTTAAGAATTTATTTTGCAGTTGCGTCGGACGAGGCCGAGAAACTCGGAGAGACACAAAGGGGGGAACCAATGAAGCGGTCAGGCATAATCGCAGGCGTATGTCTGTTTGTCTTGAGCCCCGCGGGGGTCGCAATGGCCGGCACCAAAGTCAGTCACAGGGTGACAGTGACGGTCATTCCCGTAAGTGAGATCGCTATCTCGGGAGGGGACGTGAGCCTAACAATCACGCGCCCGCCATCAGACCAAGCTCTCCAAGCAGTAACGGCAACCGATGGCGGCGCCAGTCAGCTCAAATGGACAAAAACCGATGCCCCCGGAAAGATCAGCGTGAAGACGGACATCTCTTCTCCACGATGCGAACTCCGGGTAGTCGCACGGAATGTCACCGGCGGTGCCGCTGCCGGCGAGGTCACACTTACTGCCAGGGATGTCGATTTCGTTCATATCAATGCGAGGGCTGCCGGCGGCTGCAGTCTTACGTACAAGGCCACCGTAAAACCGGAAACGATACCAGGTACCGACATCCATGCCGTAACTTATACCCTCACCACGCAACTCTGAACGGCGTGAATAACAGGCGGTGCCAATCAACTGAACACCGCCTCTTCTGTTTCTGCTGCCCTATTTAGGAAAGCTCCGTCGGACTGTTTTTCGCCTCACAGCTTAAACGTTCGTCTGTCTCGGAATTCTTCTTTCTTTCCCGGATTCCACTGCTGAACCGGCCGTAAATAACCCACGACGCGGGAGTAGATCTCGCAGGGCTGAAAATTGGTCAGCTTGGGTTCCTTGTCGAAGCATGCGGAGCACTTTACAAAATCCCTGTCGAGCTTTCGCCAATAAGCCCCGCCTTCTACATGGATGTCTTCGCCGTCGCGGGAGCAAAGGACTGCCGTCTCTTTTCCGCAGTCATGGCACTTGCCACAAAACTCCACTTCGGTCGTCTGCTCATCAAATAGAGATTTCACGTAGGTCATCGTCATTGGATCACCTTCCCTTTATGGATTAACACACGGGCATTAACTTCTTCTCTCCGGAAGGGTCGCGTCGTGGCGCCCCACATACGACATTAGGCGAAATAGCGCTTCAGAAGGCCCTCAAAAGCCTTGCCGTGCCGCGCTTCGTCCTTGCACATCTCATGCACCGTGTCGTGGATAGCATCGTAGTTCAGTTGCTTGGCCAGAACGGCAAGCTCCTTCTTACCCTTGCAGGCGCCGTTTTCCGCTTCCACGCGCAGTTTCAAATTGGTCCTCGTATCGGCATAGACCACCTCACCCAGGAGCTCGGCAAATCTGGCGGCATGATCGGCTTCCTCAAAAGCGATTCTCTTGTATGCCTCGGCCACTTCGGGGTAGCCCTCCCGGTCAGCCTGCCGGCTCATCGCCAGGTACATACCGACCTCGGTACACTCTCCGGTGAAATTCATGCGGAGTCCTTCGATTACCCTGGGGTCCACTTCCTTTGCCACGCCGATCACATGACCGTCGGCCCAGATCAGGTCGCCGGCCTCCTGTTTGTTGAACTTGCCCTTCAAGGCACCACATTGAGGACATTTCTCAGGAGCTTCTTCTCCTTCATGCACATAACCGCAGATCGAACAGATGAATTTCTTCACGTTTGAATCTCCTTTCTTAAAAATGTTATTGACATCAGCTTTTGCTACTATTGGGACCTTTTTTGTCTTATTGCTGTTCAAAAAATTTATCTTGTCGCCAGGTCCTGAAGGTTCACCCGGCGCAATTCATCTCTCAATTTACCCTGTATCTTCTTCCAGACCGGATGGACGGTACAGAACGACTCGCGACCGCACGCGCCTTCTTCAATAATGCAGCGGTTCATTGCTATCGGGCCGTCAATCGCTTCCACAATATCGAGAAGCGTTATTCCCTTCGGCGGTTTGGCCAACTGGAATCCGCCCCGGGCACCCCGAAAGGAACGGACCAGACCGACTTTTGCAAGATGCTGAAAGATCTTCGCCATCAGCGCCTGCGGAACATCGACCTTCATCGCCATTTCAGCCAGGAGGGTGATCTGATCGGCAGGCTGACTAGCCAAATGGACCATCCCTCGAACGGCGTAATCGGCTTTCCGGGTAATGTGAAACACACCTTCTCCTTGCAACTCTCTATTAAGACCTTTTTGGTCCTAATAAAACACGGCGCCCTTCTTGTCAAGCATTATTTCGCGCAAGAACCATCGCTGTTCTTCTCCTCATCCTTTTTTCAGCCCAAAATAGGTCGTCTCTCCTTCCGTTATTCTCGTTCGCCTGATTGACGTAATTTCCGCTCAATTTCATATTAATCTAAGCGTCTGCCCATGTTTCCGCTTCCGTCTGGCAACACAACCTTTTTAATAACGAGAGAAGAAAGTGAGGTCGTTTCATGAAGAAAAATCCCATAGTGCATTTTGAAATCTATGCTGATGATCCCGAAAAATTAGGTCAGTTCTACACAAACTTGTTCGACTGGTCCATCGAAGCCATGCCGGAGATGGATTACCGGTATATCGAGACGATAGAAACGGACGCAGAGGGAATGCCAAAACAGTCCCCTGGTATAAACGGCGGTTTGATGAAGCGTCCTGCCGGCGCCGAAGGGTTATCCTGGATCAATTACATAGGCGTCGACTCCATCGAAGAGACCATCAAGCGCGCCGAGAAGTTGGGAGCAAAGCTGATGAAAGAAAAATCGGCCGTCCCCGGCATGGGGTGGTTCGCAATCCTGTCTGATCCTCAGGGAAATCATTTTGCTATCTGGAAAATGGACAAGAAGGCAAAATAATGCGACGTGTTCTCTGCATCACAGGCAGTAATTATTCGGAGGGGAAATCATGTTGACTAAGATATTCGTTAATCTCCCAGTAGGGGACCTCTCAAAGACCATGGAGTTTTTCAAAAAGCTCGGATTCACATACAATCCGCAGTTCACCGACGAGACTGCCGCTTGTATGGTGGTCTCTGAGGACATCTTCGTCATGCTCCTTACCCGCGAGAAGTTCAAGACGTTCACCCCGAACGAGATCTGCGACGCGACGACGAATACGGAAGTGCTGATAACTCTGACTTGCGAGAACAAATCCGAGATCGACGAAATGGACCGAAAGGCTGTTGCCGCAGGTGGGGCGATCTACAGCGAACCACAGGTCTATGACTTCATGTACGGCCATGGCTTCCGGGATCCGGACGGCCATATATGGGAGCTCATCTATATGAAGCCTAGCTTCGCCAATCAAGGATTGCCAGCGCCTGCTTAACGACGCAACCCGACCGTAGAATAATCGGAGGAGATATGGTCATGAAAGCCCGAATATCTCTTATTACAATCTGCGTCGATGATTTGGAGCGGGCGCTCCGCTTTTACCGTGACGGTCTGGGCTTACAGACGGAAGGCATTGTAGGTAAAGAGTTTGAAGACGGTGCCGTCGTCTTCTTCGACCTGCAGTCGGGCCTGAGGTTAGCGCTCTGGCCACGCAAAAGCCTCGCCCGCGATGCCGAGATCCCTCTTAGCGGACCCAGCCCTTGCGAGTTCACCTTGGGGCACAACGTCTCGTCCAGAGCAAAGGTTGATGAGGTTATGGATCAAGCGAAGAAAGCCGGCGCCGTCATCGTGATGCCGGCACGGAACACCTTCTGGGGCGGATATGCGGGCTACTTCCAGGATTTCGATCAACATATCTGGGAGGTGGCATGGAATCCTGACTGGCCGCTTCTTGACTAGAAGAATTAAATGTCCGGCTTCTTAGGCCTTCCTCCCTTTGGGGTAAGAGGTGGGGATAATGTTCAGCGACAACACGAGCAATGCGTGCCATGGCTAATCATTAAAGGATTCTATTCTTCCGTCATCCGAAAACTAATAAAGTGCCCTATGCTTCCACGTCCTCTTCTCTTCTCTTTGCTCTAGAAGTTACTACCTCCGCGGCTTTCTCTAGGACTTCATGAATCGGACCTGATTGAACTTTCCCGTAAAGCCTAATGGGATTGTCTCCCATATTATTGATAGACACTTCCATCAGACGATTTGCAAGATCACTTCCCTCTTGACCACAGTTTTGTTTGTATCCCTCAAAAGCCATGGCAGCCGCGTATTTGAACGAATAATCTTCCTTTATTCGCGAAAGATGTCCCACTTTATTAGTATAGACCCATGCTAACCAAATAAACGGCGTAAGAATCGGCAGCTTGCTCAACAAATGAATATAGTTGATGCCTCCTTTTTCACCTACGGAGAACCCAAGAATTAACAATGCCGCAAATCCAAAGAGGATTAGAACCAAGACCAACCTTTTTTCCGAATCCTTTAGAGGGGCTTCAAGTTCGTCCGATCTCTTTTTAAACGATCCCGCCATGCTGGAACGGTTGGCATCTCCAATCGTGTCCCTGATCTCTGTTTGGAATTTTTCATTCTGATTCAATTGTTGCCCTAATCTTTGGCTCAATTCCTTAAATTCCTTTACCTCCGATTCGATCACAGACCTTAGCTCGGCGATCTTTTTTTGATTTTCGACTATTACGCTATTCTGCGCAGCGATATCGTTCTCCGCTGATTCTATCGATTTTGCCCACTCATCTACAGAATTTCGCATTTCTTCGATATGCTGAAATTGAATTTCGGCTGATCCTGACAGATTGTCGGCTTCTTCAACGATCTTATTTATGTGGTCTAGTTTTTCGCTGATGATTTCATCTTTTTCGTTTATATCTTGTATGATTTGATTCGTTGAAATGTGCCTCTCTTTAAGCTCATCATTTGCGGGTATAATTTCCTCAAGTGTTTTTCTGATCGTAGCTAGTTCAGATTCTGGTCTTAACGCTTCTTTAACGAACAATAAATATGTATTATTTATTAGTCTTCTGATTTCTGCGAGATTCTTAAGAAAATTATCAAATTCCTTCTCTTGATAATCTTTAGGGATGGAATTTAAATAATCCAAGCAGGCTCCACTTAATATGTGAAATTCTCTCTTCAATACAATTACATCGAATGACTCTTTCTTCCCTTCTATCCCATCAATTAGGCCCGAACTCTCTTCAATAGTGCGAATTAGTTCTTCCTTCGTTATTCCGGCATAGCCGAAAACATCCTGCCCCTCCGGTAATTTTTGTGAAATCAAATTCTTTATTCTCGTTAGATTGCTTCTGACATTCCTCATTTCGATACTCCTTTCGCTGTTTTTGAGGATCCAGACATCTTCCTTAACCCATTACTGGTGCGGCAAGGTGACAACGGTAAACTAGAACTCCTATATATTCTTCACAACCTCGATGAGTTGATCGAAGTCG
>JAQULV010000020.1 GCA_028718405.1 Smithellaceae bacterium | reverse complement strand
CCTATGGATCTGATGGAGGATCGAAGCGAACAGGGCGCCGTAGTGCTCTTCCCATATCTGGCCGGCGCACCGCTTGGCGGTGAAATTGCCGACAAGGAGCTCATTGGGATAGATCTTGACGGTCTTGTTTTTCAAAACATAGTCCAGACGTTCGGAGCGGTGGATGGGGTTGGGTTTTTTGAAGCCGTTCTTCTTATAGTAGTCCGTCTTCAGCCTGGAGACTTCGAAACATAGAGCCCGACCGCTTTGCCGAATGGCGTCCTGGATGTCATAGACGCGCTTAGTAAAAACGGCCTTGTTTCTCTTGGCGTCGAGATCGTAGCAGTATGTCGTAATGCCCTGCGCCTTGAAGGACTCGACGGCCGTCTTAACGGCGGCGAGGCTCTGGTCGTTAGTGATGTTGAGATGGTCGATGTCGATGCCCAGGCGTTTGGCCTTATCCTCGTACATGTTGTGGTACTTGAGCAGTTCGATGGAGTCGTGGCCTACGGATTTCAGGAAATCAACCGTCGCCTTGACGCGGGCGTCGCCGTCGTTGTAGCCGGGCACGATGACCATGCGGAATTTAACGTTGGCCTTCAGGTCAAGAAGCTTCTGGATGTTTTCTTTGATCAGCTTCGGATCCTGTTTGGTGAGTTTCTTGTGGAGTTCGTCGTCGCCCACGACCTTCAAGTCGGCCAGGAACAGATCCACGTAGGGGGCGACCTTTTCCACATTTGCCCAGGGTACCTGCAGGCACGTTTCCACGGCGACGTGGATATTCTCTTTGCGCAGCGCTTCCAACAGGGGGATCAGGCTGCTCGGGTTCTGCAGCAGGGGATCGCCTCCGGAGAGGGTCACGCCGCCGCCTGTCTTGGCGTAGTAATCCTTGTCGCGTGAGACGAGTTCGACGATTCCGGGGATTGAATAGTCGCCGTCGTCGACGAATTCGGGCCGATATGTGAGCGCCTCCGGGTTCTGGCACCACAGGCAGCGGAGTCCGCATCCCTGGAAAAAGATCGTGGTGCGGATGCCGGGACCGTCGTGCACGCAGGTGCGCTGGATCTTCATGACTCTCAGCTTTTCGGCCGGCGAGCTCTGACTCTCATAAGATGAATCTTCTCGACTTAAAGTCTGGGTTTGAGCCGTTTCCATTTTTTGCTCCTTTGATAAGATTTGATCCTAAATCGGAACCGGTCTTGGCTTGGCCGATCCCAAGTTAAAGCATTATTGTTACGATACGCCGCAGGCGATATCGAGTTTCTTTGCGTCCACAGCCCTGATCTCCTCGAAGGGGCGGACGATCTCTCCGAGTAGCAGCTCCGCGCTGGCCTCGACGTTCGTCGAGATGTTTCTCATGATTTGATTATCATACATCGTGAACAGACCGATGAGCTGGCAGATGACGCGAAACGTGCAGCGCTCAACGTCCTTCTTGGAAAACGATGGGTATTGATGCGCCATATCGATCATGATCCTGGCGACGAGGTCGCGGCACTTGAGCGCATTGGCCAGCGAATCCTTCAGGGATTCGTGCTTGCTTCCCTCATAGTCGTGGTACCTGGGCACATCCAGGATAAACATAATGAGCACGAGATTGCGCTCGCGAACGGAGAAAGAGAAAAAGGTCCGGCACAGGGTCCTTAGTTTCTCGACGGCATCAGTATGGGAATCGCAAGCCTTCTTGAGTTCGTTGAACAGTCGCTCGTAGCCCTTGTTCAGGACGTAGATGTAGATCTCTTCGCTGTCCGTAAAATAATTGTAGATCGTGCTGGGGGAGACATCAAGCTTCTTCGAGAGCTTGCGGATACTGAGGTTGTTATACCCGTTCTTCGAGATCATCTCTAAAGCCACCATGCTCATACGTTGCTTCTCAAGATCAATTACTTCCGCTGATCTTGCCTTGTTAGCCATCGATACTTCTCCTTACGCGCATGGTTTTTGTTTCAACAATTAGTTGGAGCACTGTTAGTAATAATAACGGTGTTCATTTGTCAAGAGAATTGTTGTGCGGGTTTCGCGAAAAAGTGTGGACAGTCTATGTTATTGACTTTACGCGGCAAAAATTAACCGGTCTTGTCTCGAAAGGCGCGTCGTCAGACGTGGCTGAGAGAGGTAACCATCCGCAGGATGGTCCGTCAAATGAG
Source organism: Smithellaceae bacterium (assembly GCA_028718405.1). Classification (GTDB taxonomy): domain Bacteria; phylum Desulfobacterota; class Syntrophia; order Syntrophales; family JAQULV01; genus JAQULV01. Next base: position 7,712 of record JAQULV010000020.1, on the reverse strand, counting down.
AACGACGAGGGCGTCGACGGCCACGGGCTTTCCTTTGCTCAGGATGACGGGGTTTATGTCGATCTCCTTCACCGTGGCGTTTTCCAGGCCGACCCGTCCCACGTTGATGAGCATTGCCGCCAGGGCCTCGAGATCGGCGGCCTCCATGCCGCGGATCGCCTCCAGGATCTTCTTTCCCTTGATTTCACCCATCATCTGGAGGGCGTCGCGCTTCTCCAGGGGAGCCTTGCGGAAGGAGACGTCCCTTAATATCTCGGTGAAGATCCCGCCCAGGCCGAACATTACGCAGGGGCCGAACTGGGGATCGCGCGTCATGCCGACAACGAGCTCCCTCTGGCCCCTTACCATCTCCTGCACGAGGACGGCACCGGCGGCGCCGTTCATGGCGGCCATGATCTCGCCGAAGGCAGCCTTCGCTTCGGCCTCGCCCCTGATGTCGATACGGATGAGTCCCTTTTCCGTCTTGTGGGCGATCTCCGAGGAGCAGCCCTTCATCACGAGCGGATAGCCGACCTCCTGCAGGGCGGAAGCGAGCGCGGCGTCACTCTCGACGAGCAGTTCCTTTGTCACCGGTATCCCGTAGGCGGCCAAAAGCAGCTTCGATTCATATTCGGATAAGACGTTGCGGTTTTCTTTCTGGACTTTGGCGATAATATCCATTTCACAAAACTCCTTCGTGTTCTATAATCCTTGGCAGTAACGGGCGACGTGATGAATTGCCCGCAGGGCCTCGTCGAGATCGTCGAAAACGGGGATCCCCCGTTCCAGAAAGGCCTTCTTAGCAGACCGGAGCATCTCTTCGACGTCGAGCTCGCCCGGTTCCTGGCGGTGGTTGGGGAGAACCATAACCACGGGCTTACCCGTTTTGGCCACCACATCTTCGACACCCTCGGCGAGGATCGCCGTCGGCGTAATATCCTTGAGGGACGCGAGCCCCATATTGATGGCCAGTGACTTGTAGTGATAAAGGAGCTGGACGAGGACCTGGATGTCGATCCGCTCGTCGCCGGCGGCTTCCCTCAGTATCTCAGCGATGGTCTGCGGCGCCACGTAGGGATTCGCTACGTCTATCGGGTTGTCGGCGCTGGAGCCCGGCTTGGGGAGGAGAAGGTCGATCTTATCCCGGACCTCGTCTTTCAGACGCGGGATCGCTAGATCGAACCGCTCCGCGGCGTCGCAGGCGGCCACCCCCAAGGCCCCGCCGCCGCCGATAACGGCCATGGAGCGGTAAGGGCGGATCGGCAGCAAGCTGAAAGCCAGGCAGGTCTGGACAGCCTCATAGAGATTCGAAACCTGCACCGCTCCCGCTTGCCGGAGCGTTCCCTCCCAGATAGCGCGACTGCCGCCCAACGATGCCGTATGGCTCTGTACGGCCCTTTGTCCAGCGTCGGAAAGGCCGCCCTTGTAGATGACGACGGGCTTTGCCGCCGTCACCTTCTTCAGCGTCTCGAAGAAGAGGGTTCCATCTTCCACCCCTTCGACGTACATGGCGATGACTTTGGTCTTCTCGTCGTCGCCCAAATACTTGAGCAACTCCGTTTCCCGAAGGTCGACGCCGTTTCCCAAGCTGATGATCTTGCTGTAGCGAAGGCCTAAAGAGCGCCCCAGCAGAGCGAAGTCGATGGACATGCCACCGCTCTGGGAGACGAAGGCTACTCCTCCCGGTGTCCGGGAAAGATCGGGGCCGGGAACGAAGGTGAGTCCCGACTCGGGACAGTAGATGCCGAAACAATTGGGACCGACGACTCGGATGCCCTTGGCGCAGATGGCCTTGACCCGCTGCTCCAGGTCGGCCCCTTCGTTGGTCGCCGCTTCGCGGAATCCCGCCGAGACGATCTCGGCGCCGGCGGCACCCTTGAGACGGCAGGCCTCCAACGTCTCCGGAACGAAACGGGCGGCGACGGCGATAATCGCGAAGTCTATCGACTCGGGGATTTCTTCCACGCTCCTGTAGATCGTAAGGCCGAAGATCTCGCCGCCCTTGGGGTTGACGGGATAGATCGCACCGGCGAATCCCATCTTCAGATGGGAACTCAGCATCTCGTTGGCGAAGCCGTAGCCTCCGGCCGATACCCCTACGAAGGCGATCCTTTTGGGGTTGAAGATCCGGTCAAAATCAGCCGCCACTACTTCTTCCCGTAGCCGATCGTCCTGGCTGCCTCAGCGATGATGTCGAGTACCGACGCGTCGTCGATCGTTGAGGGAACCTCATAGGGCACGCCGTTGGCGATCTTGCGCATCGTGCTGCGCAGGGTCTTGCCCGAGCGTGTCTTGGGCAAGGCCTTGACGATGGCTACCTGCTTGAAGCAGGCCACGGCGCCGATCTCGTTGCGCACCATCTTCACCAGTTCTTCGGCGATGGTGCCATGGTCACGGTCTACGCCGGCCTTGAGTACCGTGAAGCCGATAGGAACCTCGCCCTTCAGCTGGTCGTTGACGCCGAAGACGGCGCACTCGGCCACGTCCTTGTGCTTCGCCAGGATCTCTTCCATGGCGCCCGTGGAGAGCCGATGCCCCGCGACGTTGATGACGTCGTCGATGCGCCCCATGATGTAGAGGTAGCCGTCCTTGTCGTAGTAACCACCGTCGCCCGTGAGGTAGAAGCCGGGCAGTTTCTCCACGTATTCCAGGTAACGTTCGTCGTCGTTCCACAGCGTGGGCAAACACCCCGGAGGCAGCGGCAGTTTTACGACCACGTAACCCTCCTCGGTGTTGGGAAGCTGCTGGCCTTCGGAGTCGACGATTTGGACATTGTAGCCGGGGACGGCCTTCGTAGGCGATCCCGCCTTGATGGCGAACGGCTCGATACCCATACAGTTGGCGGCAATAGGCCAGCCGGTTTCCGTCTGCCACCAGTGGTCGATAACGGGGATCTTCAGCATGTCACTCGCCCAGTAGTATGTATCGGGATCAAGACGCTCGCCGGCCAGGAACAGGTAGCGGAGCGACTTGATGTCGTACTTCTTCAGATACTCGCCGTTGGGGTCTTCCTTCTTGATGGCGCGGAAGGCCGTCGGAGCTGTGAACAGAACGGATACCTTATGCTGGGAAATGACTCTCCAGAAGGCGCCGGGATCGGGGGTGCCGACAGGCTTGCCCTCGTAGAGGATCGTCGTACACCCTTTGAGCAGGGGCGCGTAGACAATGTAGGAGTGCCCCACAACCCAGCCTACGTCGGACGCGGCCCAGTAAACCTCGCCGGGCTCGACGTTGTAGATGTTCTTCATGGACCACTTCAGCGCCACGGCATGGCCGCCGTTGTCGCGCATCACGCCCTTGGGCTTGCCCGTGGTGCCGGACGTATAGAGGATGTAGAGTGGATCGGTGGCCTTGACCGTGACACAGGCAACGGCCGGAGCGTCTTTCATCAGCGCTTCCCAATCGAAATCGCGACCGGCGACGAGCTCCGCCGCCACCTGGGGACGCTGGAAGATGACGCACTTCTCAGGCTTGTGGTCCGCGATCTTGATTGCCTCGTCGAGGAGCGGTTTGTAAGGGATCGTCTTCTTGCCCTCGATGCCGCAGGAGGCGGAGACGATGATCTTGGGCTTGGCATCGTTGATGCGGATCGCGAGCTCATTGGGGGCGAAACCGCCGAACACGACGGAATGCACTGCACCGAGCCGCGCGCAGGCAAGCATCGCCACCATCGCTTGGGGGATCATGGGCATATAGATAATGACTGTGTCGCCCTTCTTTACTCCCAGTTTGTCGAGTGCGCCGGCGAAACGGGCCACCAGGTCCAGCAGTTCCTTGTAGGTGATCTTTCTGACCGTGTCCGTTACGGGGGAGTCGTAGATGATGGCGGTCTGGTCGCCGCGGCCGCTTTCGACATGGAAATCGACGGCGTTATAGCAGGTGTTGAGCTCGCCGCCTGTGAACCAGCGGTAGAAGGGAAGGCGGGAGTCGTCCAGGACCTTATCCCATTTCTTATCCCAGCGGATGTCTTCGGCTGCCTTTGCCCAGAAGGCGTCGGGGTTGTTGATGGACTCGTTGAAAACCTCGTCAAACTTCGAGTTGCTGGACATATACCCTCCTTAAGATAGATATTTGCTATTCATGACGATGGCGGCGGGAGCGGAAAAGCTTGGAACCCGAAACCATGGTTGTACATTCAGCCAGTAACTTCGCCGCAACGGGGTCACCCGGAGATTCCTCTTTCTGATTCAATCATTTGATGGAGGGGTGACGCAGGCACGTTAATGAGAAACCGACTCAATGTCAAGGGGAAATTGGTACTGTCGGCAAGGAATATCTGTTGGTAGGTCGATACCAGGAAACCCAGTCAGGATCTAGAGATGCGGAGGAGATGGGTGAGCCTTTCCGAGAATCGTTTCATCAGGTGATTGAGCAGGGTCGTGTCCATGTCCGGTTGATAGCGCAGGGGGGAGTGATCACCGAGATTGAGCGACCCGGCCGGTATTTCTTCAATACGAAAAGGGGCAACGGCAATGGAGCGAATCAGGTATTTCTCCCTTTCCGGCAGCAGCTTGTAGAAGGGTTGAAGATCGCTGTTATTCAACACGGGGGCGGTCTGGTCGCCCGCGAGGTCGTGAAACTCCTCGGTCGACACGATGTTGAGACGGTCTCTGACGATTGGCGAGACGACGATTTCGCCGCGCAGGAAGGCCGTTTCGGGACTGTCGATCAAGGTAAGCCATACGAAGGGAATAGCAAACTCTTCCTCGACAAGGAGGATGAGATTCTCGCAGAGTTCGCTGATCGAAGTGAAGCTCAGAAAGGAAGAATCGATGAGCGCGAATTTGCGGGCAATCTCCTCGTTTCTCTTCCTGGTCTCCCGGGTTTCATCCATATCAGATTTGGAACTCCGCCATGATCACCGTGTGATCCGAGGGTTTGGGAGCTAATCTCGGCGCCATGTCAATCTTGCACGAGAGGGATTTGGCGGCCAGGGATTTCGTGGCCAGGATGTGATCGACCCGCCAGCCCTTGGCTCTGCTCACCGCGTCGGGAACGCGGTAATCGAAGAAGGTGTACTGTCCCGCCTCGCCCGGATGATACTTGCGAAAGATGTCTTCGAGGCCCCAGGATCTCACCGCGGCGAAGGCATCCCACACCTGGGGATTGAAACAGACATGCCCCAGCAGCCGCTTGGGATCGTGCACATCGATAGATTCGGGGGCCACGTTGAGATCGCCGCACCAGATCAGCGGCTGAGAGGGTGAATAAGTGCGGTTCAAAAAGTCCCGGAAACGATCGTACCATTTGAGCTTGTAGGCGAACTGGGGGCTGTCCTTGTCGTGGCCTTGCGGTACATAGGTATTGACGACGGTAACGCCCGTTATCCCGGCAGCGATCAGCCGGTCGTCGTCTTCGGGGCCGTCAACGGCCAGACCGTAAATCACATTCTTAGGCTCCACGCGGGAGGCGAGGGCGACGCCGTTGTACTGGCCGCGGCCGCGAAAGACGACATGGTACCCGCAGGCCTTAAAATCATCGACGGGGAAACTATCGTCACGGACCTTTGTTTCCTGCATACAGAGGCAATCGGGGTGGTTCCTTTCGAGCCAGGGGACGACGATGTCCAGGCGGGATCGTATCGAGTTGACGTTAAAGCTTGCGATCTTAAAGGTTCTCATGGAAGGTCCAAGAGTTTTTATTTGAAGACCGAAACCAGGATACCACGGATGTGCCCGCTATCTCAACTGCTTTTGCCTGAGAAATGCGCCGCGGTTTTATCATGTTGGGAGAGACAAACAAACGGCAGGTTCTGTGGGGAACCAGGGAGCCGGCAGGGGGAGGGAACATATCCCCGCCGGCTTCCTGGGACAAAGGTAACGCTTAGGACTGTAAGATTTCCTCATGCCGGGGAATGAAGAACTCGACGCTCGTTCCGCCGCGCCGGTTGAGCTTGCGGCCTTCACGGGTGGAGTTGTCGGCGGTCGGCTTGAAATAACCATAGCCTTCCGTGCTGATGCGCTCGGAAGCGATGCCGAAATTTTCTACCAGGTATCTCTTGATGCTTTCCGCCCGGCGCACGGACAGCTTCAGATTATACTGCTTGCCCCCGATATTGCAGGTGTGCCCTTGAATAATGGCGCTCACCAGCGGATACTCTTTCATGATAGCGGCGATCCTGGCGACCTCTTCATGGAAGGCAGGCTTTACCTTGGAGCGGTCGAAATCGAACAGAACATTGAGCGTCTCGCGCCTTTTCTCGGGTATGTCGCTCTTGGCAATGACTATTGGGTCTTTCTGATCGATCACGGCACCCGCTTGCGCCGGTACGGTCGGAACGACGGCAGGCAGCACGGGCAATTCCAGCGGGAGTTTGACGAGGTTCAGTTTGTCCAGAAGTTCGTTGGCGATGGTCAGATCAACCTTTAAGGTGGCATCAACCAGGGTGGTATTGAGAAGATCAGCGTTGGCACCCAGATCAACTTCGGAGGACGAAACCCCTAAGGCTGCCTCAATGCCGGCTATGCCTGTTGCCGTCCCGGAAAGTCCGACACTTTTTCCACCGACCGTCAGTCCCAGGCCGGTTCCATGTTTGCCCAAGCTGAGGGTGCGCGCGAAGACCGGTCCCGAGGCCATTACCGTGAAGATGAGGATTACAAAAACGATGGATGCTTTTTTCATGTATTGCCCCTTCCCCATTTTACCCGCCCACGTAGAGATTCTGCTAATCGCTTGAACAAGAAGCGGGATTGTTTTCTGAGTTGGAGAGTCATAGACCTGAGTTGGAAATTAGGCAATATGAAGAGATTAGATATGAAATATAAGCAAGACTCTTATATTAACAAGAAGCCCCCTGGCGGTGTCATTCTAATATCATCTGCAATGATGGTGAGTTGTATCAAACATTCTCATGATAGGGGAATGGAGACGGTGAGGGGATTCACAGGTTTTCAGATCAGCGTGGACAGATAATGTTGGAGATTGACATCGGAATTGCTGAGTCCCAGTTTTCTTCTGATGTGGTTGCGGTGCAGATCGACCGAAGCCGGACTGATGTTGAGCATCTCGGCGATCTCCTTGGTGGTCCTGCCGTCCTTGATGAGGTTGGCGATCTCGATCTCCCTGGGGGTCAGCTTGGCCAGGGAGGCGTTCAACTTGTGGACAAAGGGAGACAGGATATTGCCGAGGTTTACCTCCATGGCATCAACGTAGGAGTCGAAGGGAGTGTTAATATGGATGCCCTTCAATTTCTCGACGTACGGAAGAACGGTCTTCTTGATGTTCTCGACGAAGACAGCCTCCATCTCCGCCTTGTCCTCCTCCATTTGACGGAGCAGGACTTTGAGAGCCGTGTTGGTTTCCTCCAGGCGTTTGGATTTAGCAGCCAGTTCCGTTTCCACGCGGTTGCGCTCCGTAGTCTCGCGGGCGACGAAGACGTAGCCGCTGATCTTCCCCTGGCGATAGATGGGTGCTCCTCTCAGTTCTCCGAATTTCCTCTCTCCGTTTCGAGTAACAAACTCCAGTTCCGAGGAGGTTATTACCTCCCCATCCATCACGCGCCGTACCTCGGTGAGGGCCTTCTTCAGCGACGAGACAGTGATGATCTTGAGACTGGTCGGGGTAGCGCCGATGAAATCCTTCGCCTCGTATCCCAGGATCCTCTTGATACTTGGTGAGACATCCAGGATCTTGAAGTTGAGGTCCGTGGTGAAGAGGATGTCGGAGATGCTTTCAAAGTAAAGACGGTACCGCTCTTCGTTCTCTCTCAGTGCATCTTCCATCAGTCTCTCTTC
>JAQULV010000019.1 GCA_028718405.1 Smithellaceae bacterium | reverse complement strand
CTTCCGCATGACTGATATTCACATCGAGAGAAGATATGGTGGCGCTGATCTCCGCCAGAAATCCCTTCTTGTCCGTGCCTACCACCCTCATGTGGACAGGATAGCTGTGCTTCTCCTTTATGCTCCACTCGACCTCGACCATCCGCTCCTGTTCCAGGCCGGCAACCTTGGGGCAACTCGCCACGTGGATGTTGATCCCCCTTCCCCGAGAAATGAAACCGATGATATCGTCTCCGGGAATGGGATTGCAGCACTTGGCAAAGCGGACCATAACGTCCTCTATGCCCGTGAGCGATATACCGACCGACGACGCGGCTGGTCCCCTTTTCCTGGTCTTCTCCGTAGGTGCTTGCTCCGACGGCTGCTCGATGCTGCTGAAGTGATTCACCACATGCTTGGCCGACACGCGACCGAAACCGATGATCGCCAGCAGATCGTCGAGCGTGACGACGGAATACTCCGCCAGGATATCCTTCATAGCTTCCGACTTCAGTATCTGGCCGTATTTGAGCTGCTGCCGCTTGAACTCTTTCTCCAGAAGGTCGCGGCCCAGCTCGATGCTTTTGGACCGTTCCTCCGCCTTGACCCAGGCCTTGATCTTCGCGATCGCCCGCGGCGTTACGACGAATTTCAGCCAGTCCTTGCTGGGGTGATGGCCGGCCTGCGTGATGATCTCGATGGTGTCGCCGTTTTGCAGCTCGTATTTCAGGGGAACGATATTGCGGTTGACCTTCGCGCCGATGCACTGATTCCCGACGTCGGTGTGAACGCTATAGGCAAAGTCGATGGGCGTGGCCCCTTTGGGAAAGGACTTCACGTCGCCGGCGGGCGTGAAGACGTAGACCTCATCGGGGAAGAGCGCTACCTTCAGATTGGACATGAACTCCCGCGGATTTTTCACGTCCTGATGGACCTCGAGCAGTTCGCGCAGTTTCTTGATCTGCTCATCGTCGCCCTGATAGGGACGTTTCTCCTTATAGCGCCAGTGCGCGGCAATGCCCTCCTCGGCCCACTCATGCATGAGTCTCGTGCGGATCTGGATCTCTACTCTCTCGCCATAGGGACCGATGACGGTCGTGTGCAACGAGCGGTAGTTGTTGGCCTTGGGCATCCCGATATAGTCTTTGAACCGCCCGGGAACGGGCTTCCAGAGCGCGTGCACGACGCTTAGCGCCTCGTAGCATTCCTTCTCTTTCTCTGAATCCAGAATCAGCCGGAAGGCCATAAGGTCGTAGACTTCGTCGAACTCCAGATTCTGATCCCTCATCTTCTTATAGATGCTGTAGAAGTGCTTCGCCCTGCCCTCGACGGTGCCTTTCAGGCCGTAAGCCTCAAGCTCCTTCTGGATGATTGCCTTCACCTCCTGGGTATACTGGTCTCTTTTCTCCTTCGTCTTGGCAACGCGCTTGAGGAGCTCCATGTAGGCCGCATTATCCAGGTAGCAGAAGGAAAGGTCCTCCAGTTCCACCTTCATCCAGTTGATGCCAAGTCGGTTGGCCAGCGGCGCGTAAAGGTCGAGGGTCTCTTTGGCGATCAGTTTCTGCTTTTCGGGAGGTTGGAACTCGAGTGTCCGCATGTTGTGTATACGGTCGGCCAGGCGGATGATGATGATGCGCATATCGGAAGACATGGCCAGGATCATCTTCCGGAAGTTCTCCGCCTGTCTTTCCTCTTTGTTGCCTAAGGTGATCTTGCTGATCTTGGTGAGGCCGTTAACAAGGAAGGCAATATCGTTTCCGAATTCTTTGCCGATCTGTTCGATCGTCGCCAGCGTGTCTTCGACTGTGTCGTGCAGCAGCCCCGTGATGATGCTCGCGGCGTCCATCTTCATGTCGGCCAGCATTCCCGCTACTTCCATGGGATGCGTTAGGTAAGGCTCACCGGACAGACGTACCTGACCCTGGTGAACGGTCGCCGAAAAGATGTAGGCCTTTTCGATCAGTTCCACCTCCTCGGGAGTCAGGTAGGAGTGGGTTTTATCCAGAATGTCGGTGATCCGCAGCATCTAAGCTACATCTCTTTCTCTACGTAGGAGGCGACGTAATCCTCCACCTCTGCAAGCGCGATGATCTTCACCTCTCCGGACTTCCTGATCGCCACCTCCACGGCGCCTTCCGCAAGCCTCTTCACGCCGACGGTGATGCGTAGCGGTATCCCGATGAGATCGGCATCTTTGAATTTCACCCCGGCTCTCTCGTCGCGGTCGTCGAGGATTACCTCGATCCCTCGTTTGGAAAGCCGGGCGTAGATATCTTCCGCCGCTATCATGAGGTTTGCTTCATTCACGTTCACGGGAGTGATGATCACGTGGTAGGGGGCGATGGGCATGGGCCAGATGACACCGTTGTCGTCGTAGTTCTGCTCGATCGCCGCGGCAACGGTTCTGCTCACGCCGATCCCGTAGCAACCCATGATAATCGTCTTCTCTTGGCCTTCTTTATTAAGATATACTGCCTTGAGGGCCTTGCTGTACTTGGTCCCTAGTTTGAAGACGTGTCCCACCTCGATGCCCCGGGCGAACTTTAATTTCCCCTCGCAACGGGGGCAGCCGTCGCCTTCTTTGGCCAGACGGAGGTCGGCGAACTCCGCAACATGGTAGTCTCTGCCGGGATTCGCGTTCTTCAGATGATAATCTTTCCTGTTGGCGCCCATGACGACATTAGTCATGTTCCGGAGTGAATAGTCGGCGATGATCTTTCCCTTGAGACCGACGGCGCCGGCAAATCCACGCGGCGCACCGGTCGCCGCTTCGATCATACCTTCGTCGGCCAGTTCCAGTATCTCGCAGCCCAGGTGGTTTCTCACTTTGATCTCGTTCACCTCTTCATCCCCGCGGATGAGGACAGCTACGGGTTTCCCATCGGCTGAGAAGATAAGCGTCTTCACCACCTGTGTCGGCGTCACTTTGAGAAAGGCACATACCTCCTCGATAGTCCTGATCTCCGGTGTGCCAACCTCCTCCAGCGGAAAAAACTGCGACGGATCGGGAGCAACCGCTTCGGCGACCCTCATCTCGGCTTTTTCCAGATTGGCGGCGTACTCGCAGGTATCGCAGAATACGAGCACGTCCTCGCCGGAATCGGCAATGACCATGAACTCGTGGGAGAATTTTCCGCCGATGCTTCCCGTATCCGCCTCGACGGAGCGGAACTTAAGGCCGCATCGCGCGAAGATTCGGTGGTAGGTGTCAAACATCCTCTGGTAGCTGATCTCGGCACCTTCCTCGTCGGCGTCGAAACTGTAGGCGTCTTTCATCCCGAACTCGCGGCACCTCATCACACCGAAGCGCGGGCGAATCTCGTCGCGGAATTTCGTCTGTATCTGGTAGAGGTTCTTCGGAAGTTGACGGTAGGTCTTGATTTCGTTGCGCACCAGGTCCGTGATAACCTCTTCGTGCGTGGGTCCCAGACAGTAGTCGCGGTCATGGCGATCTTTGAAACGCAGCAGCTCCTTCCCGTAAAATTCCCAGCGTCCCGATTCCTGCCAGAGCTCGGCCGGCTGAACCATCGGGAGAAATACCTCCTGCGCACCGGCCCTGTCCATCTCCTCCCTGATGATCTCCTCCACCTTCCGAACCACGCGGTAGCCCAGGGGGAGATAGGAATAGATGCCGCTCGTCAGCTTTCTTATCAAACCCGCCCTGATCATGAGCTTGTGGCTGATCACCTCGGCATCTGAGGGTACCTCCCTCACGGTGGGCAGAAACATTTCCGAATACCGCATCAAACCTCCTTTGCATGTAACATCTGTTGTATTTCGTCCTTCAGAACGCGGACAAAGTCTTTCTCTTTCACCTTGCCGACGACCTTCCCTTTCTTGAAGAGCAGGCCCTGCCCCTTGCCGCCGGCAATGCCGATATCGGCTTCCCGGGCTTCCCCCGGTCCGTTGACGATACATCCCATCAGGGCGACTTTTATGTAGGGCTTCACGCCCCGCAGGGCTTTACCCACTTTCGCGGCCAGAAGGAATAGATCAATCTCACAGCGGCCGCACGTGGGACACGAAATGATTTCCGCCCCCACTTTCCGGATCCCCAGCGACCGTAAGATGCCGTAGGCGATATCGACTTCGCACAGCGGGTCTCCCGTCACGGAAACGCGAATCGTGTCGCCTATACCTTCATTCAGGAGAACGCCCATCCCGACCGACGATTTGATCGTGGCATCGGCCAGAGCCCCCGCTTCGGTCACGCCGAGGTGCAGGGGATAACGGATCTTCTTCGAAATCCCCCGGTAGGCGGCGATCATTGTCGGCACGTCCGACGATTTCAGCGATACCTTGATCGCGTCGAATCCCAGCGCCTCGAGGTAAGAGACATTACGCAGAGCACTATCGACCAGCGCCTGGGCTGTGGGACCTCCGTATTTGTCAAGCAAGTCCTTCTCCAGCGACCCGGCATTCACACCCACGCGGATCGCGACCCCGCAGTCGCTGGCGGCCTGCACGACCTGCCGGACGCCGTCCCTCTTCATATTGCCGGGATTTATCCTCACCCCGTCGACCCCGGCCTTGATCGCGGCCAGAGCCAGACGATGCTGGAAATGGATGTCGGCAACAAGCGGAATCGATATTGCTTCTTTTATTTTCGCCAGTGCCGCGGCCGCGGCCTGATCGGGCACTGCCACCCGCACAACCTCGCAGCCGCGCCCCGCCAAGGCGTTGATCTGGGCGATGGTCGCGGTCACGTCTCTCGTATCGGTGCAGGTCATGGATTGGACGACAATCGGGGCTCCGCCGCCTATGACGACGTTGCCCAGGGAAAGGGCCTTTGTCCTTTTTCTCTTTATGCCGGGTGACAAAGAAAACTCCGCTTCTCGTGGTTTATTGGGGAAAATAGATATAACATGCGCGACTTTGGCAAGCAACGGCAAATTTCCACGGGAAATCTATTCCGTAAATCCCCGCTGCGCCATCGCCTCGGCGTTGACAAAGATGGCCATTCCCGTTTTCATCCGTCTCAACCCCAACCTTTGGTAAAACCCTTCTCTGCCGGGCGCCGCGTAGAGGATGACGTTGCAGCCGGCAACCGACCGCAGGATTGTCTCCATGATCGCCCGTCCGATCCCCTTCCCTTGGAACTCAGGAACTACGGCCATATCATAGACTGCCGCCTGGTAGGCCCCATCGGAGATGGCTCGGCCGAAACCGACCAGTCGATCTTGGACGTATGCGAATACGGTCGTATGGCTGGACCGGAAGGCCTTCTCGTGAAGTTCGGGTTCGTGATGGGCCATCCCCACCTCCTTCAGAATGGCCGCTACCTGCCCCCAATCTACACCGACACATCCGCGTTTGATCTTCACATCCATGGGAGACCCCTTTGAAAATACCGGAAGATAATGTGAGACGGGCATTCTCGTCTTACCCCGGGGAATAAAGGGTTAGCAAACGCCCTCTTGGTCAACGACTACAAAGAATCACGATAGAAAAACATCCGGGCTGGTTCGCGCCGTCTTCCGCGCGGCCGCCTTTCTTTTCCCGCTGAGATTGTACCTCATCATCCCCGTCCGGTACGAGAACTCCATTAGCATCTTGATCTTAAGGCTATAAGGCAGAAACCACCTGCCTTGGGGAAGGGCGGCGAGACTTTTTTCCGCATCAGAGACGCTCCCCAACTCAACCTCCTCCATCAGAACCCCCTCTTCCTGGAGAAGTGACGAGAGCCGCTTGCCGTTACGATCGATGATGGAGGAGCGGCCGACAAAATTCGCGTCAGCTCTGAGCAGAGGAACACCCGGTACGGCGGACCGGAAAGGCCCCGTCTTATTGGAGCTGACGATCGGTACCGACAGCAGTTGCGAGAATCTCTCCGGCGTTTCATCAAAGACTTCCACCCAGTTTTTCCTGTCAACGGGAAGTATGTACCACGGAAGTTCGGGGCAGGAATAGGTGATCAGCAACAGCTCCGGTTTTCCGGCGATGAGATTGGCAAGGGTGTGTGTCTTGCTGGAATCGAAACAGATAGAGATACCGATCCTACCGATCGGTGTGGCAAAGACGCTGGGACTGATACCACCGCCGCGAAAGAAGTAGGCCTCGTAACTGGCCGGCTCGACCTTGCGGTGCGACCAGAAATCATCCCGGTCAGGTCCCGTCAGGATAAACGTGTCGTAGAAGTCATCACCCTGCACCTCCAGGATGCAGGTACCGATGAAGACACCGTGTCTTTCGCTCAATGCCTTCATCCAGCGGTAGGTTCGGCCCTGAAGCGGCTCGCCCATCTCCCAAAGACCATCGGCAAACTCGTAGCCTATGAGGGCGACCTCGGGAAGCAGGATCAGCTTTGCACCCCCGGCCGCCGCTGCTTTGATATACCCCTCGGCGCGGGCGACGTTCCCCCTGTAGTCTCCGTTTCGAGACACCATCTGCACCGATGCGACCTTGAGCTTCATAGATCCCCCCCGATTTCAGATTCCCGACTGTGTCGCGTCTGTCAATTGAAGATAAGACTTCCCCTCGGAGCTCAGACTCATCGCGATCCCGGCCTCCGGGCGGTCAAGCAGCTCTTGGCCAAGGAAGTTCTTAGCGGCCGCGCCAGCAGTGGAGACAGAGGTCTTTGGCCGGAAGACCGATAGCGGCGACCATGTCATCGATGTCCTGGTACTTAAGAGAGGTCACGTTCAGGTCCTTGCGGATCCACTCAATCATCTCTTGGTACTTCGCCGATTCCCGGTCGAGGTAAGGGCTATAATCGTCGATATCTCTTCCCTCAATGGCTCGAATCGCTCGATGTGTCGCCAGTTCTGAGGTTGATCGGGTCGAGGACGCGAAGATGCAGGGGAACATCAGCGGTGGGCAGGCCGGTCTGATGTGAATCTCTTTGGCACCGTTGTCCCAAAGTTTCTTGATCGTGAAGTTCTTGAGCTGCGTGCCGCGGACGATGGAATCATCGCAGACGATCATGCGGTTACCTACAATCACATCGCGCACGGCATTCAGTTTCATTGTCGCCACCAGATCACGAATATCCTGCGAGGGGGGTGTATAACTTCGGCCGTAGCCCGGCGTGTATTTGACCAGAGGCCTGCGGAAGGGAAGTCCCGATTCCATGGCATAGCCGATGGCATGGCCTACGCCCGAGTCCGGAATGCCCGTAACAAAATCAGCATCCACGTTATCCCGTCTGGCCATGGCCCGTCCGCACTTTTCCCTCGCCACCTCAACGGATATGCCTTCGTAGGATGATGCGGGATAACCTGTATATATCCAGAGGAAGGCGCAGACTTGTCTTTCGCCACGCTCCGCCCGGAGAATCTTCAGCCCGTCCTTTGTAATCAGGGTGATTTCGCCCGGCCCCAAGAAACGCACCGCCTCGAAACCCAGATTCGCAAAAGAACTCGCCTCCTCCGCCACGCAGAAGCTGCCGCCGCCGCTCTTCTCACCGATCACAAGTGGGAAACGTCCGTATTTGTCCCGAGCGGCGTATATCCCTTCATCGGTCATGATGAGTGCGCAGACGGATCCTTCGATCATTCCCTGCATCTTTTCGATGCCGTCGACGATCGTATCTCCCTTGTTGATGAGTTTCGCAACCAGTTCGACGGAGTTCACGCCGCCGCCGGCAACCTCACTGAAGGATCCCCCTTCCGCTAGTATCTTCTCCGCAAGGGCGGCCTTGTTGCGGATGAGTCCCGTGGCCGCGATGGCGCAGATTCCGAACCGGGAGCGAACGATGAGCGGCTGCGGGCTGTCGTCGTCTATGACGCCGATACCCATCGTGCCCACCATATCCCGATAGTCGGAGACAAAGCGCGACTTGAATTGCGCCTGGCTGATGCTGTGGATGTGGTTGCTGAACTCCCCCTCGTTCCAGACGGCCAGTCCTCCGTTCTCCGTTCCGAGATGCGAATGGTAATCGGTCCCGTAAAAAAGCGACTTTACACAGTCATCTTTTGCGACAACGCCGAACATTCCGCCCATGGCAGCTATCCCCCCGAGTCATATCTATGCACTTCGTGCGTGAGTTGCTTCTCTATGCCAGTTTTGAAAGAGCAGCAGTCATCCTCTTCATGCCCTCTTCGATCTTCGCCATTGAGGTCGCGTAGGAGAGTCTGATGTGCCGGTCGCTGCCGAAGGCCTCGCCCGCCACAACCGCGATATTTGCCTCTTCCAGAAGAAAGCCGGCCAGATCGCCGGAACCTCGGATCACCTTGCCGCCGAAGCTCTTTCCGAAAAGACCTGATACATTCGGAAACACATAGAAGGCGCCTTGGGGATTCAGACAACTCACCCCAGGCATGGCGTTGAGTGCGGCCGCGATGAAATTTCGCCTCTTGTTGAATTCTGCCACCATCACCGAGACAATCTGCTGATCCCCCTTGAGGGCTTCCTCGGCCGCCTTTTGCGCAATGGAGGTGGGATTGGACGTATTCTGGCTCTGGATCTTGCTGATGGCGGCGATGATCTCCTCCGGACCCGCGGCGTAACCGATCCGCCAGCCCGTCATGGCGTAGGCCTTCGAGACGCCGTTCACCACGACCGTGAGCTTCTTCATCTCCTCGCTCGCTTGGGCGATATCGGCAAAGGAGAATCCATCGTAGATGATCTTCTCGTAGATATCGTCGGAGATGGCGATAATCCCCGCCGGAACAATTATCTCCGCCAGTTTGTCAAGCTCCGCCTTCGTATAGGCCGCCCCCGTGGGGTTCGAGGGACTGTTGATGACAACGGCCTTCGTCTTCTTCGTGATGGCAGCCTTCAGTGCTTCCGGACGCAGCTTGAAGCCGTCTTCTTCCTTTGTTTCCACGATCACGGGCTTCGCCCCCGTGAGGATTACGATGTCCGGGTAGGACACCCAGTACGGTGCCGGGATAATCACTTCGTCACCCTCTTCAAACAGAACCTGGGCGAGGTTGTAGAGAGTATGCTTGGCACCACAGGAGACGACGATCTGGTTGCGTTTATAGGCGAGACCGTTGTCCCTTTCGAGCTTGCCGATAATGGCGTCCTTGAGATCGTTCGTGCCGCCTACCGGCGTGTACTTCGTGAATCCCTGATCAATCGCCTTTACCGCCGCGGCCTTGACATTGGCCGGGGTATCGAAATCCGGTTCTCCGGCTCCGAAGCCGATGATGTCCCTTCCCTCGGCCCGCAAAGACTCCGCCTTGGCAGTGATGGCGAGCGTCGGCGACGGTTTTATCATTCCGATCCGTTTTGCCAGTTTCATAGTACCTTCCGTCTATCTGTTGTATTTTTCCTGGAGCTTCTGGTAGACGATGTCGGGAACAAGCCCTTTCACCGAGCCGCCTAGCCCCGCCGCTTCCTTGATGATGTTGGAACTGGTGTAGAACCACTTGTAGCCGGTCATGAGAAATACCGTTTCCACATCGCGGTTCAGTCGCCTGTTGATCAGCGCCATCTGAAATTCGTATTCGAAATCGGACAGCGCCCTGAGCCCTCTCAGGATTACGTTCGCGTTGGATTCCTTCACATAGTCCACCAGGAGTCCCGAGAAACTGTCCACCCGCACGCGTCCGTTTCCGTTGACCGACTGCTTGATCAGTTCGATGCGTTCGTCGACGGTGAAGAGCGACGCCTTGCTTGGATTGAACGCCACCAGAACGATCAACTCGTCGAAGATGCGCAGCCCTCTTTTGATCAGGTCGAGATGTCCGTTGGTAATGGGATCGAAAGAACCAGGATAAACGGCGATTTTCTTCATAGCGCCCACCAATCAACTAGCCCTTGTATTTCATAAAAGATACGGCTGTGTCGCCGTATCTCCTCTGATCGATGATCTCGAAACTTCCGCTCTGCCAGTCCGTATCGCGCGTCGAGTGCTGGAGGATGAAAGCCCCTCCAGAGGAGAGGATCGATGTGTCCCCCACGACGTCGATAGCGTCCTGGAGATAGCCCCGGCCGTAAGGCGGATCGGCGAAAACGATATCGAAACTCTTCTCGGCTGTGGCCAGAGTTCGGATCGCCTTGGCCATATCCGCGCACAGAACCTCTCCGCGCCCGATGAAGTCCAGTTCTTCGAGGCTCGCCTCCAGTGCCGACGCCAGCTTGCGATCGCGCTCGATGAATACCGCCCTGGCGGCGCCCCGGCTGATCGCCTCAAGGCCCACGGAACCGCTCCCGGCGTAGATATCCAGGAAGCTCTTACCGGTAACAGGTGCTATGATGTTGAAGCGGGCCTCCTTGATACGGTCCGCCGTTGGCCGCGCGGACGCTCCCTTAGGAAGACGGATCAGTCTCCCCTTGGCCTC
>JAQULV010000018.1 GCA_028718405.1 Smithellaceae bacterium | reverse complement strand
AGATCGTCAGCGTCTCCCGAGAACCCGGCCAGAGGTCCAAGATATCGGTTAAGACGCACGACAAGGATATCGATCCAGTGGGCGCCTGCGTAGGTATGAGAGGTTCACGCGTCCAGAGCGTCGTGCAGGAACTGCGCGGGGAAAAAATCGATATCGTACCTTATTCCGATGACCAGGCGAAATACGTCTGCGCGGCCCTTTCACCAGCCAAGGTGGCGCGGGTTGTCGTGGATGATGAGAGCAGGTCCATGGAGGTCTTCGTTCCCGATGATCAGTTGTCGCTCGCCATCGGTAAGAACGGTCAGAATGTCCGCTTGGCTGTGAAGCTTACCGGCTGGAAGATCGATGTGAAGAGTGAGTCCATGGCGGCGGGCCAGGCTGAGGAGGGTTTTAAGATCCTGACGAAGATTCCTGGTATCGGCGAAGCCATGGCGGAACGCCTCTTTAATGAGGGACTCAAAAGCATAGCTATGATTGCCGCTGCCGATCCCGAGACGCTCTCAGCAATACCGGGCGTCGGTGAAAAGACCGCCTCGCAGTGGATTGAAGCGGCAGGCAAGATATTGGATCAGGAGACGGCGATGAATCAGAGCGCCTGAGTAAGAACAGCTGTTGGGGGTTTTCAAGGATGACAAAAAAAAGGGTTTATGAATTAGCCAAAGAACTGGGCGTTGAAAACAAGGACCTGATCGCTCGCTTGGAAAAGCTAGGCATCGCCGTGAAGTCGCATTCGAGTTCGCTGGAAGACAGCGAAGTCCAGAGGGTCCAGAACGAGTTCGCCGCAAAAGGTTCCCTTGAGGTGGTCGAGAAGAGGGTGACCTCCACGGTCATCAGGAGGAGGGCTGTTCGTACCCCACTGGAGGAAGCGGAAGAGGCTGCTGAAGCTGCCCAGGAGCCGGAAGAGGCGCCAAAGAAAGAGGAACCCACTGCCGTAGCCGCCAAGAAGGAGGCTCCGGCAAAGATGGAGCCGAAAGCGGCTGCCGCTGCAGAAGCAGCAAAGGTGGCGAAGAAAGAAGAAGCGCCTGCTGTCAAGGTAAAGGAGGAAGCTAAAGCGAAACTGCCGCCGGCGGCGGAAGAGCCAAAAGCCGCCAAGGAGCCGAAGGAAAAGGCTGAGTCTACGTCTCCGGCACCGGCAGGCGGCGCGAAGGCGGTTCAGGCTCCCGAGGCTGAAGCTCCTAAAAGGCCGGAGTTGAAGATTGTCCGCGAGGGCGAGGTAAGGGCTGGTACGACACCCGCCGGACAAGAGAAACCGCCAGAGGCCGAAGGCGAGAAACCGAAAAAGAAGGGGAAGACTACGGTCGAAGTCGCGATAGAGGAGGTTCCCGCGACTAAGAAGAAGTCCTTTATCAAAAAGACCGTTGACAGAAAAGACAGGCGGGTCATCGATCTGGAAAGGGAAGAGGAAAGGCCTGCCCGCTGGAGGGAAGAGAAGAAAGTTCCCATCACCAAGATGAAGAAGACGGCCATTACTACGCCGAAGGCCATCAAGAGGAGAATCAGAGTGGCGGAAGCTATCAGTGTGGGTGAGTTGGCCAAGCGGATGGGGGTCAAAGCTGGAGACGTAATCAACAAGCTGATGGGACTGGGACTAATGGTTTCCATCAACCAATCCGTCGATACCGACACGGCAACCTTGATTGCCAGCGATTTCGGCTATCAGATTGAACAGGCGAGCTTTGACTATGAGGAAACGGTCCAGAGGGTAGAACCCGCCTCGGAGAATCTCAAACCCCGCGCCCCTGTCGTTACCATCATGGGGCATGTCGACCACGGCAAGACGTCGCTTCTGGATGCAATCAGGCAGACCAATGTCATCGACGGTGAGGCCGGAGGTATCACCCAGGCCATCGGCGCCTATCATGTTCATATCAAAGATCGTGACATCGTCTTTTTGGATACGCCGGGGCACGAGGCCTTTACCGCCATGCGAGCCCGCGGCGCCCAGGTTACCGATATCGTCATCCTGGTCGTGGCTGCCGATGACGGTGTGATGGATCAGACCATCGAGGCTATCAATCACTCCCGTGTGGCCGGTGTTCCCATCATTGTTGCCATCAACAAGATCGATAAGCCCGGCGCCGATCCCGCCAAGATCAAGCAGGCCTTGACTGAATACAGCCTCGTTTCCGAAGAATGG
The DNA here is from genome assembly GCA_028718405.1 of Smithellaceae bacterium. Classification (GTDB taxonomy): domain Bacteria; phylum Desulfobacterota; class Syntrophia; order Syntrophales; family JAQULV01; genus JAQULV01. The sequence continues at coordinate 8,095 of JAQULV010000018.1, read as the reverse complement.
GGCGGCGATACGATCTTCTGTGAGGTATCGGCAAAGAAGAAGATCGGGATCGAGGAACTGCTCGAAATGATCCTTCTCCAAGCCGATGTTATGGAGCTCAAGGCTGATCCGGACCGACCGGCTCGCGGCGTCATCATCGAGGCGAAACTGGATAGAGGCCGGGGACCGGTGGCAACTGTCCTTATCCAGGAAGGGACGCTCAAGGAAGGGGATTCCTTTGTCGCCAAGGCGGAGTACGGCCGCGTCCGTGCGATGATCAGCGATCAGGGCGTAAGGATCAGGGAGGCCGGGCCATCCATGCCCGTCGAGGTTATCGGATTTTCCAATGTACCGCAGGTGGGGACGGAATTCGTCGGCGTCGAAGATGAGAGAAAGGCTCGCAGCATCGGCGAATACTGGATTAGGAAAGAACGGGAACGCGAACTGTCGGCCAGCTCAAAGATCACGCTAGAACAGCTCTACCAGAAGATAAAAGAGGGCGCCAAGGAGTTTAATGTCATTATCAAGGCGGACGTGCAAGGTTCCATCGAGGCGCTGACTGAGGCCTTGAACAAACTCAGTACCTCCGACATCAAGATCAAGATTATCCATAGCTCTACAGGCGCCATTACAGAGACAGACGTCATGCTCGCTTCTGCGTCCGACGCCGTGGTGATCGGCTTCAATATTCGACCTGACGCCAGGGTCGTGGAGATCGCCGAGGCGGAGGGAGTGGACATCAAACTCTACGACATCATCTACAATGTCATTGCCGACGTCCGGGCTGCCATGGAAGGTTTGCTGGAGCCGGAAATCAAAGAGGTTGTACAGGGACGGGCCGAGGTTAGAGAGCTCTTCAGGGTTCCCAAGATCGGGACCATCGCGGGCAGCTACGTCGCCGATGGGAAAATCACGAGGAATTCCTCTCTGCGGCTTGTTCGTGACGGTGTCGTCGTCTACGACGGCAAACTTATGTCTCTCAAGCGTTTCAAGGATGACGCAAAGGAAGTGGCTGCAGGATTCGAATGCGGCATCGGTATAGAAGGTTTCAACGATCTGCGTGTAGGGGATATAATTGAAGCTTACATAAACGAAAAGGTAGAGCGTAAGTTGTAGTCAGCGGCAGAGGTGTCCTGGCTCAATCTGTGTTAAGATAATGGTTATTGGTTCAGGTATCATCGATTTGTTGCTTCACGAGAGCAGATCCCTCAAGGAGAAGAGGGGGATAGTAAGCAGGATACTGAAAAGGACCCAGAACGAATTCAACATCTCCATCGCCGAAGTGGCGGAGAACGATAACTGGCGCCGTGCTAAAATAGGTTTCAGCGTCGTCGGTAACGACAGGCGCTACATTAACGGGAAGATCGACCATATTCTGAGGTTCGTCGACGATCTCAAACTTGCCGAGGTCATTAATGTGAAAGTCGAGATCGTCAATATGCCCGATAGCATGGTTCCCGACGACCTCCCGGAAGGCAAGTATGACTGAGTTCAAAAGGGCCGATCGCGTAGCCGATCTGATAAGAACGGAGTTGGCGGAGATCCTGCTGAAGGAAGTGAGGGATCCCAGGATCAGTTCTCTCACGATCACCGGTGTGAAACTGAGTGATGATCTACGTGTTGCCCGGGTATACATCGTCGAGATGGGTAAGGATTCCTTGGACGAGCAAACGGCGGCAGGGCTCAAGAAGGCAACTGGTTTTTTACGTCGTGAGCTCGGCAAACGCCTGATGCTGCGCCATGTTCCCGAGATCATATTTACACTCGATAGGTCTTTCGCTTATGGGAGCCGTATCGACAGATTACTGAATGAGATCCACGAGACAGAGGATAAGGATGCTTCAGAGGATAAGTGAACTGATACGGGACAACAGCCGATTTATCATCACCTCGCACGTGCGTCTGGACGGCGACGCCGTTGGTTCGGAGCTCGCGTTATCCCTCATGCTGCGGGAACTGGGGAAGCAAACGGTCGTTTATAACCAGGATAAGATCCCCGAGAACTACCTTTTCCTGCCTGGCGCTACGGAAATTGTCCATGAACTCCCGCCTCTGGATGGCTATGAAGTGGTTTTCATCCTCGACTGCAGCGAGCTAGAGCGGGTCGGCGATGAAGCGCAGGCGTTGGGCAGAGTGAAGAACATCATCAATATTGATCATCATATCTCCAATAAAGGTGACTGGCGGGTCGCCCTGGTTGATCCGCAGGCCAGCTCGACAGGGGAGATGCTTATTCGTCTTGCTCGGCATATGGGGATGGCGATTTCCAAGGATGCGGCGACAAATCTCTATGCGGCGATCCTCACCGATACGGGCGGATTCCGCTACCGGAGCACGTCTTCCGAGACGCTCTACGCAGCCGGAAAGTTAGTGGAGGAGGGTGCCGACCCGCAGTGGATATCGGAGCATATTTATGAATCGAATTCACCCGCGAAGATCAGACTCATGTCGAAGGTATTGGAGACCTTGTCTTTCGACCTCGAAGGGAAAGTTGGGTCACTGCAGGTGATGCTTCAGGACGTGGAGTCCGTCGGAGCGCTGCCCGAGCATGCCGAGGGCTTCGTGGATCTGCCGCGGACCATCAAGGGAGTAGTTGTGGCCGTCATCTACACCGAGCTCCAAGATGGCTTTATTAAGGTCAGTCTACGTTCGAAGGGGGATTTCAACGTGGAGCGTATCGCCTCGTCCTTCGGGGGCGGAGGGCATCTTAATGCGGCGGCCTGTCGCATCAGAGGGGACGTGACGGCAGTGAAGAAACTGGTTATCGATGCCATCAGGGCCGGATTTGAATCATGAACGGGGTGGCCGTCGTTGACAAGCCTCGGGGGCTGACATCTCACGACGTAGTGGCCCGAGCAAAACGCATCATGGGCGCCAAGAAGGCCGGTCACGCTGGCACTTTGGATCCGCTGGCAACCGGAGTACTCGTCGTCTGTGTGGGCGAGGCTACGAAGTTGGCGCGGTTTTTTTCTCAGGAGACCAAAGAGTACGAAGCGACGATGCTTCTGGGAGTGAGAACGGATACCCTTGACATTGACGGTACCGTCGAATCGGAAAGTTCGGTTTCCGTAGGACCGGACGAGGTGGCGGCGGTTATAGCGGGATTGACGGGGAAGAGGGAACAGGCACCACCTCGTTACTCTGCCGTCAAATATCAGGGGAAGTCGCTCTATAAATGGGCGCGAAAAGGCGTCGCCATCGAGCCTGCGCCGCGTGAGGTTGAGGTATTTTCTGCGACGTTGTTGGAAGTGGCCATACCTCACGTCAGGTTCTTTGTCTCCTGTTCCAAGGGTACCTATATCAGGTCGCTGTGCGCCGAGGTGGGTGAGGCACTGGGTTGCGGCGCCTGTCTGTGTGAGCTTCGTAGGACGAAAAGCGGCCAGTTCACCGCTGAAGAAGCGGTTCCCCTTGAGGAAGTGACCAGCGCGACGCTGAAACCGATGGGGCAGTGTCTCCCCCATTTTGCTTCCGTCGAGGTAGCAGAGGACCTGGCAAGAAAATTGCGCGAGGGCTACCAACCGGTTGCAGATATTATGAAAATGTATCATATTTCTTCCCTTGCCCGGGGAGATATGATAAAGTTTCTATCCTGGGAAGGATCCCTTATAACCGTGGCGGAGATGATGTGCGCAGGTGAGGAGTTGGAAAGCTTGCCGGGGGACCGCCAGGTTGTGAGGGTGCTGAGAGTGTTTAATAACTGAACTGCATTAATGAGTAAATAAGACAAAGTAAGATAAAGGGAGGACAGATTGCGGTGTTAGATTCTCAGAAAAGAACGGATGTTATAACTAACTTCAGAGTGCATGAGAAAGACACGGGATCCCCTGAAGTACAGATTGCTCTCCTGACGGCGCGCATCGAGTATCTGACGGAGCATTTCAAGACGCACAAGAAGGACCATCATTCCCGGAGAGGATTACTTAAGCTGGTCGGACAGAGGCGCCGACTTCTCGACTACCTGAAAAATAAGGAAGTGGAGCGATACCGAAGCATCATTCAACGCCTGGGACTCAGAAAGTAGGAGTTTCACTGCCGTCGCCGTTCGACGGTCCGGATGTGTGCCAGCGTATCTCGCTCACTATCCCATAAAGAGAGGAAAATAATTGATGACAAAAGTGTTTAGTGCGGAATTCGCGGGGAGAGAAATTTCCCTGAAAGCTGATTATGTGGCAGGCCAGGCCGATGGTGCCATTCTGGCTTCCTACGGTGATACGGTCGTTCTTGTGACAGCTGTGTCCCTGAGGAGCAAACGAGAGGGAACCGATTTTCTGCCATTGACGGTGGATTATCAGGAAATGACCTTCGCCGCGGGCAAGATCCCGGGCGGATTCTTCAAGAGGGAAGGACGCCCCAACGAGCGGGAAATCTTGACGTCGCGTTTCATTGATCGATCGATACGGCCGCTGTTCCCGAAAGGATATTTTCACGAAACCCAGATCGTGGCGACGGTCCTGTCTATGGACATAGAAAACGACTCAGGTGTGACCGCCATGCTAGCCGCTTCGGGTGCCCTTACCATATCGGACATTCCCTTCAACGGGCCGATCGTGGGCGTGAGGATCGGACGGATCGACGGGAGTTTCGTCTGCAACGCCTCAAGCAGCGCCATGGAGCAGAGTGAGTTGAACCTCTTTCTCGTCGGCCGCAAGGTCGCCAAGGAGGATGGGTCCTACGATGTGAATCTGGTTATGCTGGAAGGCGAGGCTCAGGAAGCCGCCGAGGATGTCCTTGTTGACGCCATCAACTTCGGTCTGGAGTCATGTCGCCCTCTTATCGATCTGCAGGACAGGATGAGAGCCGAGATCGGCAAGGCCAAGAGAATGATTGAAGAGGCTGTATTGGATGAGGCCTTTTTCGCTCGCGTCGCCGAGAAGGCCCTGCCGGGCTTGAAGGAGGGGTACAGCCTGCCCCGCAAGCTCGAACGGTACGCTAAGCTGGACGAAGTGCGCAAGGCCGTCTCTGGCGAGTTTGCCGAAGAGGAACTGTCAGGACAGGTGCCGGAGATCATTGAGAAGCTGGAGAGAAAGATCCTGCGCGAGATGATCATGAGCGAGAAGAAGAGGATTGACGGCAGGTCGAGCACCGACATCAGGCCGATCAGCAGTGAAGTCGGCATTCTTCCCCGTGTCCACGGCTCCGCCCTGTTTAACCGTGGCGAGACCCAGGCCATGGTGGCCATGACCCTGGGGACGTCGTCCGATGAGCAGCGGATCGACTTCATCGGTGGCGAGGAGATGCGTTCCTTCCTCCTGCATTACAACTTCCCGCCCTACTGCGTCGGCGAAGCGAAACCGCTCCGCAGCCCCGGGCGCCGGGAGATCGGTCACGGAAACTTGGCCCGTCGGGCGCTCATTCCCGTGCTGCCTTCCGCGGACGCTTTTCCCTACACGATCAGGATCGTCTCGGAGATACTCTCGTCCAACGGTTCGTCGTCGATGGCGACGGTCTGCGGCGGCACCCTTTCACTGATGGACGGCGGCGTGCCGATCAAAGCCCCCGTTGCCGGTATCGCCATGGGATTGCTCAAGGAGGGTGGCGAGGTGGTTATCCTTTCCGATATCCTGGGCGATGAGGATCACGCCGGCGACATGGACTTCAAGGTCTGCGGTACCAAGAATGGTGTCACAGCCATGCAGATGGATATCAAGATCGACGGCGTTACGGAAGATATTCTCAGAAGAGCGCTGGCGCAGGCCCGTGAGGGCAGAATCTTCATCATCGGCAAGATCATGGAGACCATCGCCGCGCCGCGCGAGGACATCTCTCCCTATGCGCCGCGGATCACGACAGTGAAGGTGAAGCCGGATCGCGTCCGCGACGTGATCGGTTCGGGCGGTAAGAACATCAGGCAGATAGTTGCCGAAACCGGTGTGACCATCGACGTCGAGGATGACGGCACCGTTACGATCGCCTCGGCCGACGCCGACGCAGCAGCCCGGGCCGTTGCCATGGTCAAGTGGCTTACCGAGGAGGCGGAGATCGGCAAGATCTACCGCGGCACGGTGAAGCGTGTTGTCGATTTCGGAGCCTTTGTTGAAATCCTGCCCGGAACGGAAGGTTTGGTCCATATTTCCCAACTGGCCAAAGAGCGGGTCAACAAGGTGACCGACATCCTCCAAGAGGGAGATGAGGTCATCGTCAAAGTGCTGGAAATAGACAAGCAGGGGAAGATTCGTCTTTCCCGCAAGGAAGCGCTAGGCGTAGATGTACCATAAGACCGTTTTAGATAACGGCGTCAAAATCGTTTCGGAAAAGATAACCCATGCCCGCTCGGTGTCGATTGGGGCATGGGTGCCCTGTGGGTCCCGCCATGAAGATGCTTCGAAAGGCGGGATCGCTCATTTTATCGAGCACATGCTTTTTAAGGGCACTGAGACGAGATCGGCATTTGATATTGCCTTGGCCATCGATTCCGTAGGTGGCGTGATGAACGCCTTTACCGGCAAGGAACTGACGGCATTCTATATCAAGATACCTGATTACCATCTAGCCCTGGCCATTAATCTGCTTGCCGATATCATGGTCAACTCCCGCTTCGACGGCGAAGAGATAAAGAAGGAAGAATCCGTGATCCTCCAGGAAATAAGCATGCTGGAAGATTCCCCGGATGACTATATCCACGATTTTTTTGAGGCCACTTTCTGGGACGGTCATTCCCTGGGACGTCCTATCCTGGGGACCAAGGAGACCGTGGAAGGGATAGACCGGAAGGCCTTGGTCGATTTCTTCCAAACTTGTTATTTAAGGGGAGACCTGCTGATTACGGCGGCCGGTAACCTTGAGCACGGACGGCTCGTGGAGATGGTGAGGGATGCCTTTGCTTCCCACGTGAAGGGCAGCAGGAAAAATACGAACACCTCTCCGGTCGTCACCTCCGAGGTCGCTGTCCTAGAGAAGGAACTGGGGCAGGTGCATATGGTCATCGGTACCACGGCGCCGTCAGTATCAGCACCGGATCGTTACACGAGTTTTGTGTTGAATACCGTCTTGGGGGGAAGTACGAGTTCCCGGCTTTTTCAAGAGATCCGCGAGCAAAGAGGGCTGGCCTATGCAATCCATTCCTATCTCAGTCCGTACGAAGATGCGGGTATGATGGGAATCTACTTCGGAGCTGCCGAAGATAAGGTCCAGGATGTGATGGGACTGATCTTTGCCGAGATGGGAAACCTTTGCCGGGAGCCGATAACAGGCAAAGAGTTGTATACAGCCAAGGAACTGCTAAAAGGAAATTTTCTCCTTAGCCTTGAGAGTACGGATAACCGGATGACACGTCTTGCAAAGAATGAGCTTTGTTTTGGGCATCCTATTTCCGTCGACGAGGTGATTTCTTCCATCGATCGGGTGACGGCGGAAGAAGTGATGAATATGGCAAGAGAGATGTTCAATCCCGGCATTGTCTCGATTGCGGCCATAGGCAGGGTCTGCGGAGAAGATTTGGTCGTAGATATATTGAGGGCTTGATCTTCGTGAGAGAAGAGCTTAAAGTCGCAATACAGAAACTGGACGGGCACGACGATCTGCCTTTGCCCACTTACATGACGGTCGCGGCAGCCGGGATGGATATATATGCTGCTTTGAAGGGAGATGCGACGCTTCTTCCGGGGGACAGGATGCTGATCCCTACGGGTATCGCTGTAGCCCTGCCGGAAGGGTACGAGGCACAGATCAGGCCGCGAAGCGGACTGGCTGCGCGCAACGGCGTGACCTTGGTCAATACCCCCGGCACAATAGATGCTGACTATCGGGGAGAGATAGGCATCATCATGATCAACCACGGGAAGGATCCCTTCACCGTGAAGAGAGGCGACCGTATCGCTCAGATGGTTGTCCAGCGCGTCTGTCATGTGCGCTGGGAACTTTGTCACAGTCTGTCGGAGACGACAAGGGGCGAGGGCGGTTTCGGTCATACAGGCAGGGAAGGATGAAAAAGCACAAGGTCTTAAAGACATTCGCCGAGATTAACGAAAAGATCAAACAGGGCAAAGCTGTAGTCGTCACCGCCGAGGAAATGATCGATGTGGTGGAACGTCACGGAGAGGTCGAGGCGGCCCGCCGCATCGATGTCGTCACGACCGGAACCTTCGGCGCGATGTGCTCCTCGGGCGCCTTTCTGAAT
>JAQULV010000017.1 GCA_028718405.1 Smithellaceae bacterium | reverse complement strand
GGATATTGTGGGCCGTGTGGCGGTCGGCGCAGCCCGCGACGCGGGCGGGGAAGCCGATCATGGCGACCTTGCCATGGTAGGTCTCCTCGTAGGACCTCACCGCCTCGGTGGTCATACCGTTGCGCTCCATCATCTTTCGGTCGTCGTGGCACTTCTCGCAGGCGCGCGTGTAAAATCCCCGCGCTTCGGCGGGATAGGTTGCCAGCGACGTATGATAGATGCGGGTGTCATGGAGTCCGTGGCAATCGGAACACGTGGCCGAATCTTGATTTCCCCTGAGGACCGCCTCGCCGTGCCCCGAAGCAACGTATTCGTCGTTGGCGTGACACTCGGTGCATTTCTTCACGACGGCAAGCTTGAAATTCGCCCCGGTCTTCATAAGTTCGTGGATATCCCGGTGACAGTCGGAGCAGCGGAAATCTTCTTGGAGGTAGTGGAAATTCTGCCTGAACTGCCGGGCGATGTCCTGGTGACAGCGCCCGCAATCCACGGGTGCCGGGCGCTCCTTTCCCTCCATGTGCGCCGAAAGGTTCTCGATGCCTACGTGGCAACTCGTGCATCCATTGTTGCCATGGATGGAAGTGTCGAACCGGGCGCTGAACCTCACGTCGTCGTGACAGCTGCGGCAGCGGGCCTCGATACCCGGAGGCAAACCCTGTGCCGCCTGAAGTGCAACCGTGAAGATCCCGCTGGAGAAGATCATCAGGACAACAAGGGCAACACGCAGCTTCAGGCCCATGAGCGCGTCAACTCCTTCCTTTCATTCTCGCGGCGTAGGCCCGCCATCTTTCCATGCCACCGAAGAGGCGCGTCACGTTGAGCATGCCCTTGTGGATGAGAAAGGAGGCAACGAGAAAAGATCTCAGCCCCCGGTCATCGACAACGAGCACAGGACGATTCGAAGGAATCTCCTGGTAACGCTGGTTGAGAAGATAGAGGGGGACGTTGATCGCCCCCGGGAGATGAGCTCTGGCAAAGCTTTGCTCCGAGCGCACATCGAGGATGAGGAGGTTGCGCTTGTCGCCGATGTATTGCTGGAGACGCTCCGGCTTGATCGACTCTACGGGTACCCGGGGAATCCTCTGTCGGGAAACGGTTTCATAGCCCGCCGCCTTCCAGGCGGGCATGCCGCCGTCCAAAACGGAGACATGGGAGTAACCCATGCGCAGAGCCGTATGGGCCGACTCATTGCTGCGTCCGCAGCGGTTGCTCTCGCAATAGAAGACCAGCGCAACGCTTTTATCCGGAAGGACTTTGGGCGCCTCGGCCACGAACTCCTCAGTGGCCATGCAGATAGAGCCGGGGATGCTGTGGTCCATGCACTCCAGATAACTCATGGAATTGATGAGGACCAACCTTTCACCCCTCTGGATCATCTGGCGCAACTCTCCCGGCTGCAGGTGTCGCGGAGCACGCTCTGCAGCCTCCAGCGGCGTTCCGACCAGCATCCCAACCAAAGTGAGCAGCGCGATCCAACGTCCGTAGCTTCCTCTCATCTCATCCTCTTCTCCACCTTCACTGAAAGGAGGGAACGCTGTCCATCCCCCAGTCATTCATCTGTGGGACGACGTGCCCTTCCACATCCGGGTAGTTCTTCAAGAAGTCCCTGACGTTTCGTATCTCCGGTTTCTTAAAGAAGGGGGCTTTTTCGGCATGGCAATCCATACACCCCTCGGGGTTTCCCCGAGCACCATAGGTCTGATCGCGTAAAACGAGTCCGTGGACAACGGGATAGGAATCGGCCGGCAATGCGTCTTTTTCTGCCTTAAGCCTCCCTCGGGACAAAGAGTATATCCTGTCCGCTAAATAGACAACTTCACGAAAACCGGCATGAGTGAGGCTTTCAATCATGCGGATGATCTCCTCATCGGAAAGGATCGCTTTAACTTCCCTTTCGGTTCCGCCCGCCTTTTCATCCTGAGAAGTTCTCCCGAGGCGCAGATAGGCTTCCCGGACGTGACGCAGGGCAATGGGCTGTATGCCACCCGCCTTGCGCTCTCCGAACCAAATGATCCGCTTCGGAACGTGCGGGAGATAGACCTCCTCTTTGCCTTTCGCCGGCGAGGCACGCTTGATCCAGGGAGGCCACGGAGTACTTGACGTCACAGCATAGGCCGCCGGTGAGGCGACCCATTCGAGTCTGTCCGCAGTCAGGCCTCTTTCTATTCCCGTTGATAGATCGAGGATAGCCAGACCACGCGCCGGCTGAAGGGTCATATGGCAGCCGTTGCAGGTAATAGCCGTAAAATGAAAGTTGACTTGGGGAAATCTCTCTGCGTGTCTTTTATCGGGGTTGGGTGCCGTCTTCGGCATCCCCGTCCTCGTGGGATGATACCGGCCTTCTTTGTGACAACCGATACAGGTTAGAATCCCCACCCCATCGAGATCATCGCGCACCGAAAGCTGCGGATGGCTGCCTTTGGCAATCTGGTGACGCAGGCGCTCCTCGGCCGTTGCACCCACAAGAGGATGGCAGTCGGTGCAGGTGAGCCCGGCCTTGATGTGAGCATCGGAGGAAGCGATCGTCCCCGTATCCTTCGCCTCCCAGCCACCGTGACATTGGAGACAGTTCCTGGCACCAACGCCGCGGCTGACGATTGTGCCTTTGAGGCGACCGTCCGCGGCGAAGAATCGTCGATCCGACCAGCGATACTGAACTGTCGGACGATGTGCAAAGTTCCAACCCCGGGGCCCGAATACCGTTCCCTCGACCCGGCCGAAACCGGCCCCGGCTGTAGCCGCCCAGCGGTAGTTCCTGGCGGTGAGCTGCTCGTTGCGGCTCTCCATACGATAGGAAGGAAGGTGGCAGATCAGGCAGTCCGCTTCCACGACACCGCTTTCACGAAAATGGCTTAGACGGTCGGAACTGAATCGCGAACTGAAATCACCGTCGGAGGGACTGCCTCCCGCCGCCTCGGCCTGGATGAGATCGCGCGTGAGATCGGCTCTTCCCTCCGGCGTCCTGCCGTACTCAAGGGGCCCGCCACCGGGATGGCATGATCCGCAGGCCGGCGCGCTTCCTTCTCTTCCGCCGATCCAATCATAGCACGACAGATCGATCTCGCCCCGCTGCCGGTTTTTTTTGGCGGCCAAACGGCCGACACCCGAGTAGGGAAGCCATTTCCCGTACATCCCCGCCGAAAGGATCCATGGTCTTTTTCTATCAAAACCGTCTTTCATAACGTCGAAGCCCTGCTGGAAGTGGTAGCCCTTCGTAATCGTGGCGTAGCCGTGACAGCTGCCGCAGGTCTTTTTCGGACTGTAGGGATCGAAGCGGTTCTCCAAAGGGCTGATCCGGTCGCCCTGTTCATTTCGCAGCCATACATCCGGATGGCGAGGGGCCTCGGCGCCGCTGGTGGACACCAGTACCGCCGCACCGACAAGGGCGAGGAAAAGATATACCCCAGTTGTTCTTTTCATCGTTTCATCGTTTCTTGATGAACCGGCATCATAGATGCAGCCGCTGTGAAAGAGATAGCGGCCTCGCGGCCTGAAGATCTTCTCTGCACGATGAGATTTTCAACCTACGCTTTGCTGTTTTACCTGCTGACGGGCCCGTTAAATGGATCTACTGATTTCCTGATGGGACAACAAATCGACAACTGCATACTCAGTATAGAAAACGGGCCTGGCTATGTCAACGAAAGAATGCCGCGGCTTTCCGCCCTGACGGAGCAAAGAGATGTCGTTTGATGACGTCTGCAAATAATCCTTGAATATTGCCTCTCTCATTGATAGTTCTATCTAGGCAACGTACCCCGAGAAGAAACGAGGGAAGTTCGTGTGTAAGGTTTTAGTAACGGGAGTATCCATGAAAAAACAACGTCTCGCGATCATCTTTTTTCTGCTGTCATTTATCCTTTCCGGCTCTTCGGTACTGGGAGCGGAGACCAAAGCGACGGTGGCTGTTATCGATTTTGAAACAATCGGTACCGAGGACTATCTGGGCCGGGCCGTAGCCGAAATCATGAGGACGGAGTTGATCGACACGGGAAAGTACCGCGTGGTGGAGCGTTCCCAAATCAACAGGGTCATCTCCGAACAAAGTTTCCAGAAATCGGGCATCATTGACGAGAGGAGCGCCACCGAGATCGGAAAACTCCTCGGCGCCGATCTCATCATCATCGGCTCAGTTGTAAAACTGGGCAATGCCTACACGATAAACGCACGGATGATCGATTTAAAGACGGGAGAGGCGACCCTGGGGAAGAATGTTACCGGGACCGACCTCAACATGCTCACCGATATGACGCGCAACCTTATCGATTCCCTCTTTCAGACGAATCGCAGCACCGTCAAATCCGGTAAAGAGACATACGGAACTTACAGTCCCCCTAAGCCAATTGATACATATGGAAAGATCCTTTTCTTCGACAACTTCTCCTCGGCCAAGAATGGTTGGCCAGTCTACGAGAACCAGCCTTACTACGACACCTATTTCCGCGACGGTCGCTACTTCATGGAGACAAAGAATGAAAAGAAGTCTCTGGAGGTGATCGACTTGCCCGCTGATCTGCCGGACAATTTCGATGTGGAGTTGACGAGTTCTTGGCAAAGCGGTGTAACCGACTCCGCCTACGGATTGATACTGGGCCGGGATCGGAATACTTATTACGTCTTTGGTGTCTCGGGAAACGGCCAGTCGGTAATCTGGGTGACCGAAGACGATATCCCCCGCGACGACGCCATGCCGTGGCGCGCCGGCACCGCCAAGGTGAGTGACGGTAAGTACGTGGAGAACACTCAGAAGGTAGAAGTCAGAGGGTCCTCTCTCAGCTATCATGTAAACGGCACTTTTCTCACGACCATTCACGGCTCGATACCCTTGAAGGTCGTAGGCGTCTGCGTTTCACGCCAACAGAAGGTCGCCTTCCACATGCTCAAGATTACCCAGCGCTGAGAGTCCTACGAAGGCGAATGCTTCTTCAAAAGAGATGATCGAGAAGTTCCCGCAGACTCTTAATCTTGATGAGTTTGATATTGTTTGACGCGTCGCCCAGATGAACCTCGCGGGTGGAGGTCTTGGGAATAATGCAGCGGTTGAAACCCATGCGTGCCGCCTCTTTGATTCGGACTTCCATCTGGGATATCCCCCGAACCTCGCCGGTGAGTCCTACCTCGCCGAAACAGACGGTACCCGCATCGATCGGCCGATCGAGAAAGCTTGACGCCAGCGAAGAGACGATTCCCAGATCGATCGCCGGCTCCTCCACCTTGATCCCTCCCGCCACATTGAGAAAGATATCGTGGTTACCCAAATGGAGGCCGCAGACCTTGTCCATCACGGCGACGAGCAGAGAGACCCTGTTGCCATCCACGCCGATGGCCGTGCGCCTGGGCATGCCGAAGTTCGTCGGACTGACCAACGACTGGATCTCGACGAGGATCGGCCGGGTTCCTTCCACGCTGGGAACGACGACGGAGCCAGCGGCGCCTTGGGGGCGCTCGGAGAGAAAAAGCGCCGAGGGATTGGAGACCTCCGTAAGTCCCGTGTCGTGCATTTCGAAGACGCCGATTTCGTTGGTGGGGCCATAGCGGTTCTTCATCCCCCGGATGATCCGGTAGGCGTGGCCGGAGTCGCCTTCGAAGTAGAGAACGGTATCGACCATGTGCTCCAAGACTTTGGGGCCGGCGATGGACCCATCCTTCGTCACGTGGCCGACCAGGAATACGGGAATGCCCGATTTCTTTGCCGTAAGGATCAACCGCTCCGCGGCCTCCCGCACCTGCCCCACGCTGCCCGGCGCCGAAGACAGGGCGGAGGAATAGACGGTTTGGATCGAATCGATCACCACCGCGTCCGGTTTCAGTTCTGTGATCTGTTGCAGGATGCTTTCTAAAGATATCTCGACGAGGATCAGGAGATCGGGAGATGACGCGCCCAGGCGCTTGCCCCGCAGCTTGATCTGCTTGGCCGACTCCTCACCCGACACGTAAAGGACCTTACGTCCTTGGCTGGCGAGCCTTTGCATCACCTGGAGCAGGAGCGTCGATTTTCCGATCCCTGGATCGCCGCCCACGAGCACGGCAGAGCCGCTCACGATACCGCCGCCCAGGACGCGGTCAATCTCGGCGATACCGGTCACGAGCCTCTGGCCTTCATCGACGACGATGGCATCGATGGATTGCGCCGCTTCGCTGAAACGAAGCTCGCCGGCTGCGGAGGCATCCGTGTCCCTTATCTCTTCCTCCACGAAGGTGTTCCACCCATTGCAGGAAGGGCACTTGCCCAGCCACTTGGGCGATTGGTAGCCGCAACCCTGGCAGAAGAAGGTAGTCTTGATCTTTTTCAACGGGCATCCTCTCCGAATTTGCCGTAATACATATGTTTTTTCCCGGGAAGCGTCAATATAAAAAGGTCCCCAAAATATCTTGAGTAATGAATTCATAGCTGATATATTTTGGCGCTTTTTTTTAAATCTTTAAGGAGTATCGAAGCTATGCACAATCCGAATTTCAGTTCCGGCCCCTGCAGCAAAAGACCCGCCTGGAACTTCGGCGCCCTGAAAGACGCCCCGGTGGGCCGCTCGCATCGTTCCGCGCTAGGGAAGGGAAAGATCATCAAGGCCATGGCCGAGACGAAAGAGATTCTCGGTATCCCCGACGACTATCTCGTGGGTATCATGCCGGCCTCCGATACCGGGGCCTTCGAAGCCGCCATGTGGAGCCTTCTGGGGCCAAAACCGGTGACAGTGCTGGTCTGGGAAAGTTTCTCCGACGGCTGGGCGACTGACGTGGCCAAGCAGTTAAAACTGAATCCGACCATCATGAAGGCCGACTACGGCCAGATCCCCGATCTTGCGGCCGTGGACTGGAAGGGTGATGTGGTCTTTGTAGCGAACGGTACGACTTCGGGCGTAAAGGTTCCGAACTGGGATTGGATCCCGGCGGACCGCGAGGGACTCGCCCTCTGCGACGCCACAAGCGCGGCCTTCGCCATGGAAATCGACTGGTCCAAAATCGACGTCCTCACTTTCTCTTGGCAGAAGTGCCTGGGCGGCGAAGCGGCACACGGGATGCTCGTACTCTCTCCTCGCGCGGTGACGCGGCTGGAGTCCTACGAGCCGCCCTGGCCCATGCCCAAGATCTTCCGGATGAAGAAAGGCGGCAAGATTAACGGCGCTATCTTTGAGGGCGACGTGATCAATACGCCCTCCATGCTCTGCGTCGAGGACTACCTGGATGCCTTGGCCTGGGCCTCTTCCTTCGGCCTCAAAGGCCTAATCGCAAGGAGTCTTGACAATCTGAAGGTCGTTGAGGATTGGGTCGCCAAAACCACCTGGGTCGAATTCCTCGCCGCCTCCAAGGAGATCAGCTCCAATACGTCCGTTTGTCTCATGGTGAAGAATCCCAAGCTCAGCGCCCTTCCCAGGGAAGAGCAGGCGAAGTTCCTCAAAGCCATCGCCTCGGAGCTCAGCAAGAATAACCTGGCTCATGACGTGAGCTCTTATAAGGACGCCCCTCCGGGCTTCCGGTTCTGGTGCGGTCCCACCATCGAGCCCACCGATATCAAGACCGCCATCGGAGCGCTGGAAGATATCTACACGCGCAAGATCGCCGAAATCTAGCAAGGAGCCGAAGCAGATGAAAAGAGTACTTGTAAGCGACAGCCTCTCCCAGGAGGGCATTGAGATATTCAAGAACACCAAGGGGCTCAAGGTGGACGTGATGACCAACCTTACCCCCGATGAATTGAAGGGCGTGATCAAGGACTACGACGGGCTCGCGATCCGTAGCGCCACGAAGGTCACCAAGGAGATCATTGATCACGCCGCCAACCTCAAGGTCATCGGTCGCGCCGGCATCGGTCTCGACAACGTCGACCTCGAAGCGGCCAGCAAACGGGGCATTGTCGTCATGAACACTCCCGGCGGCAACACCATTACCACCGGAGAGCACGCCATCGCCATGATGATGGCCCTGGCGAGGAAGATCCCTCAGGCTACCGCATCCATGAAGGCCGGCAAATGGGAAAAGAGCAAGTTCATGGGTTCAGAGGTCTGCAATAAGACGCTCGGCATCGTGGGCATCGGCCGGGTAGGGACAATCGTCGCCGAACGCGCCCAGGGACTCCGGATGAACGTCATCGCTTACGACCCCTTTATTTCACCCGAAGCGGCCGAGAAGATGGGGATCACGCTCGTGACGCTGGATAAACTTCTCAAAACCTCCGATTTCATCTCCATCCATACACCGCTTACAAAGGAAACGAAAAACATCATCAACAAGGCGGCCTTGGGTAAGATGAAGAAAGGTGTGTACATCATCAACTGCGCCCGAGGCGGCATCATCGATGAGGGCGATCTCCATGACGCGATCGTCTCCGGCAAGGTTGCGGGGGCGGCGCTGGACGTCTTCGCCGAGGAGCCCACGAAGAACAAGGAACTCATTGCCCTGGACAACGTCGTCTGCACGCCCCATCTGGGCGCCTCCACCGACGAGGCCCAGGTCAACGTGGCCATCGCCATCGCGGAGCAGATCGCGGACTACCTGACCAAAGGCGAGATCAAGAACGCCTTGAACTTCCCGTCTGTAAGTGCCGAGCTGCTCACCGTGATTCAGCCTTACCTCGCCTTGGCGGAAGCGTTAGGCAAGTTTGAGGCCCAGCTCGTAACGGGAGCGATCAAAGAAGTCAAGATCGAGTACAGCGGTGAGATCCTCAATTACAACGTAGCACCCATTACGATATCAGTTATCAAGGGCCTGCTGACGCCGATCCTGAACGAGAGCATCAATTTCATCAATGCGCCGCTCGTCGCCAAGGAGCGCGGTATCAGCGTCGTGGAGTCGAGAAGCAGCGAGGTCAAGGATTACACGAGCATGATCAAGCTGACCATCAAGACTTCCAAGGAGACTCATTGCGCCTCCGGCGCTATCTTCGGCCGTCACGATCCCAGGATCGTCATGGTCAACAAGTTCACCCTCGACGTGATCCCGGAAGGCCATATGATTGTCCTTTACAATCACGATCGGCCCGGCGTTATAGGAAATATTGGCACCACGCTGGGTACGAGCGGCGTCAACATCGCGAGACTCCATCTGAGTCGCGAACTCATCGACAAGAAGGCAATGGTGGTGCTCAGCACCGACGATCTCATCTCCGAGGAAGTACTCGAAAAGCTGCGGAACCTTCCCAACGTAATATCGGTCACGCAACTGGAGATGTGATTCTGTTATACAAAAGTATTTGAGGAGATTCGTATATGGCGAACGTTGTAGTAGTCGGCACCCAATGGGGAGACGAAGGCAAAGGAAAGGTCGTAGATCTCTATGCGGAGCACGCGGATGTAATCGCGAGGTTCCAAGGAGGCAACAACGCCGGGCACACCCTCGTCGTCAAAGGCGAGCAGACGATCCTGCACCTGATCCCCTCGGGCATTTTGCACGATGACAAGATATGCATCGTCGGCAACGGCGTGGTTGTGGATCCCAAGGTTTTGATCGGAGAAATCGAAGCCCTGAAGAACCGCGGTATCTTCCCCGCCAATACGAAGCTCTACATCAGCGATAAGGCGCACGTGATCATGCCCTATCACAGGGAGGTGGACATCGCCCGCGAAGCATGCCAGGCGGGCAAGAAGATCGGCACGACCGGCAGGGGCATCGGACCCGCTTATGAAGACAAGATGGCCCGGGTGGGAATCAGGATGTGCGATCTCATCGACCGGGAGACGTTCCGTGAAAAGCTGGAGGGAAACGTTCGGGAGAAGAATTTTCTCCTCACCCAGCTCTACGGCGGAAACGCCTTGGACACCAAGGCGATCTTGGACGAATACAGTGACTATGCGGAGAAGCTCAGGCCTTATGTTGCTGATACGTCGCTCATCATCGATAGGGAAAACCGGAAAGGCAGAAAGATTCTTTTTGAAGGCGCCCAGGGTTGTCACCTCGATATCGATCACGGAACCTATCCGTACGTAACTTCCTCCAACACCGTCGCCGGTAATGCCTGCGCCGGTACCGGCGTCGGTCCTTCGGCAATCCATTCGGTAGTGGGCATCTGTAAGGCTTACACGACACGCGTCGGCGGGGGACCTTTCCCCACGGAACTCACCTGTGAGATCGGTGAACACCTGCAACAGGTCGGACGCGAGTTCGGTTCAACGACCGGCAGGAAGAGGCGCTGTGGTTGGCTCGATATGGTCCTGATCAGGCAATCGGTCCGTCTTTGCGGGATCACAGGCATCGCCTTAACCAAGTGGGACGTCCTAACGGGACTGGAAAAGATCAACATCTGCGTG
>JAQULV010000016.1 GCA_028718405.1 Smithellaceae bacterium | reverse complement strand
CTGAAAAAAGGATATTAGCATGGAACGACTCAATCTATCGCACAGCATCGCCGAATCTTCCATCGACATCGAGGCCGTGGCCGGCTTCAGCGCCGGTGTTCAGAAAGAAGATGGCGAGATTCCCTGGTCGGAAGGGGGAAAGACCGACCCCTGGGACCTCGTCGAAAGCGCCATGGGACTCTCCGTCGCCGGTCGCCTTCAGGAGGCAAAGCACGCCTATGAATGGATGAAGGCGAACCAACTGGACGACGGAAGCTGGTGGGCCGCTTACCGTAAAGGACGTCCAGAGGACAAGACAAAGGATAGCAACATGTCCTCCTACATCGCCGTAGGAGTGTTTCATTACTACCTCGTTACCGAAGATACGAAGTTCCTAAAATACATGTGGCCGACGGTTCGGGCAGGGATCAACTACGCCTTGAGTCTTCAAGCGCCGACGGGTGAGATCTATTGGGCAAAGAACGGTGCCGGCAAAGTGGATCGCATGGCCCTGCTTACGGGATCGAGTTCCATTTACATGAGTCTTAAATGCGGAATTAAGATTGCGTCGATGCTTGGCAAAGGCAGTCTTACCTGGGAAAGGGCGAAAAGCAGACTGGAAACGGCAATCTGCACAAGGCCGGATCTCTTCAATATGATGAAGACCCGATATTCCATGGACTGGTATTACCCTGTCCTCTGCGGGGCCGTCCGCGGGACGGAGGCGAGCAAGAGAATCGACCGCTATTGGGAAAAGTTCGTCGTGCCCGATTGGGGCGTGCGTTGCGTCTGTGATCGTCCCTGGGCGACGATGGCTGAGACCTCCGAGCTCGTCTTAGCACTCTCCGCCATGGGAGAAAAAGAAAGGGCAAGATTGGTGTTCAATTGGATCAAGGACAAGAAATATGACGACGGTTCCTATTGGATGGGGGTAACATTCCCGGATGCCGTAATCTGGCCGGAGGAAAAGACTGCGTGGACCGCCGCTGCCGTGCTTCTTGCATATGACGCCCTGAACGACGTCACCCCAGGGGGGCGTCTGTTCAGCCACGAATTCTGGAATCCTGCGAAACGCGTTGCCGGTTCCGGCAGAGATTATTTTCTAAGACGGACGCCGGGAAATGCGGCCGCGTTGGGAGAGGCGCGAGGTTAGTCGGTTGAGGAGAGACCATCGTCCTTACTTCCTCAAGCGCCTGGATTTGAGTTTGCAGAAGTGGTACGTAAACTATGTTCTGCGACCGCAATTCGAATCCCTGGGAAGAGGCTGCACCTTCATGGGGCCCAGGTATGTGGAAGTCTTCGGCGGACCGGTTTTCCTAGGCGATCACGCCACGGTCATCGCCACTCCCGATAGAAGAGTGAGGCTTACTATTTGGGCTGCGTGGGAGAAACAAGCGCGTATCGAGATCGGAAGATACTGCCTTATCTGTCCGGGGGTGCGAATAGGTTGCGCCACGGAAGTAACCATCGGCGATAGCTGCATGATGGCACAATGTGCCTACATTACTGATGCCGATTGGCACGGCATATACGACCGGAGTCTTCCGGTGGGACAGTCGGCGCCCGTTCATGTAGGTAAGAACGTATGGATCGGTGACAGCGCCATCGTGTGTAAAGGGGTTACCATAGGCGACAACAGTATTATTGGCGCCGGGTCGATTGTCGTGAAGGATATCCCCCCGAACGTGATTGCCGCTGGCAATCCCGCGAAGCCCATAAAGGAATTGGATACGGAAAGGGTCATGAAGACGAGGGCCGATTGGCTCGCTGACCCGCAACTGCTTGGGGCTCAATTTGCAGAGATAGATAAGGCCATGCTGAAGGGAAACACGGTGCGGGGTTGGTTAAGGTCTCTGATCTTTCCCCGCCCAGGGGATTAATAGAACTGGGGGCACATAATGAAAGTTGCAATTATCGCTTCGCCTTACCCGTTGGAAGAGGCGCCGGCACCGCCGCTTGGGGTGACGTACGTGGCGGCCGCCTTTGAAGCCGCCGGGGCCGAGGTGAAGATATGGGACTATATCGTCAATCGTTATACGCCGGAAAAGCTGAAGGCTCAGCTCGATGCCTTTCAACCCGATGCCGTGGGCGCAACTTCGGTCACACTCAACTTTCCTCCGGCCGCGGAGATCGTACAAACGGTAAAAAGATACAACCCCGCCATCGTCACCATGATGGGGGGACCGCACGTATCCTTCGATGCCGATGAAACATTGAAGAACTACCCCGGGATAGATCTCATCGTCAGGGGCGAGGGGGAAAAAACCATCGCAGATCTCACGCCGGTACTCAGGGATCCTTCCGCGTGGGAGGGGATCAAGGGGATTTCCTTTCGCCGCAACGGTGAAATCGTCCACAATGCACCTCAAGACCTTATCGAGGATCTAGATACGCTGCCTCTTCCATCGCGCCATCTGCTTCCCCTTTCTCGCTATATGGCGTTAGGATATCCCATCAGCATCATCACCGGTCGTGGCTGCCCCTACGCCTGTATTTTTTGCCAGGGAAGGCGGATGGTGGGCAAGAAGCCTAGGCAGAGAAGCTCGCAGCTCGTAGTCGAAGAGATCGAACATATCATGTCCTACGGAATTACGAGAATTAACGTGGCGGATGACCTTTTTACGGCGAACAAACAAAAGGTTCGGGAGGTTTGCGACGAGATCCACAAACGGAACCTGAAGCTGGGGTGGAGTGCTTTTGCGCGTGTTAACACTGTCGACAAAGAGACCTTGGAGATCATGAGGGATGCGGGCTGCGACGCGGTGAGCTTTGGTATTGAGTCGGGAAACCCTGAGATGCTCAAACGTATAAAGAAAGGAATCACGCTGGATATGGCAAGGGCCGCCATCAGCCTTTGCAAGGAAGTGGGCATCCTGGCCCATACATCCTTTATGGTGGGACTCCCGGGGGAGACCCCCGAGACCCTGCAAGATACGAAAGAATTTGCCGCCGATCTGGGGAGGCGCGGAGCGCTTTACGGCTACCACTTTCTTGCCCCCTTCCCGGGGACGACCGTCCATGACGAACTGGAAAAATACGACCTGGAAATCTTGACTGGCGACTGGACAAAATACGATGCCAACAGCGCCATTGTGAGAACCTCGCAGCTGTCCCCTGAGGAGATAGAACGATTCGTCGCCGCCTACGACGCGGAGATCGACGAGGGGTGGCAAAAACAGGTTCGTGGCTACCGGGAGGGCACCAACCCGCCTGAGGAGGATATGAAGGTTGAGGGGTACTTCCGCACCCTTTTTGTCTACAGATTGCTCTCCGAAGATCTTATCGAGAAGTGCGGCACTTTCATGGGAAATGCGATTGTCGAGGACACGATCAAAGAACTCTGCCGCAGAATTGCCGGTTTGGCCGCCGACACGGAAGCAAAGCTGATTGAAAAAACGATTCGGGACTTCATCGCGAAAGGCTACGTCAAGACGAAGAAAGAAGGGGGAACCCTCGTCTGGTACTGGACGCACAATAACAAAGTCGATCAGTTGCAGTAAGAAAGATCAATATTTGAACTTGCTCCAGCACCCGTCGGCGATGCTTGACATCACTCCAGGGTTCGCCTTCCTGAGAATTCCCAGCGTTTTCACCATCGGCAGTTCTTCATAGAGACCGGAGGCCAAAGCCAGGTTGTAGACGCACCAGGGCGCCTGCCCCCCGTTTGCCGGGTCAGAAAAGACATCATGGATCAGGAGATACCCCCCGGCTATGATATGCGGAGACCAGCTACTGTAATCGTTGTAAGCCGCTTCGAAAGTATGTCCCCCGTCGATGAAGACGAGGGCAAGCGGCGTGGTCCAGAAACGGGCGAGAGACAGCGACCTGCCTATTATGGGGATGACAACGTCTTCGAGCGAGAGATCGCTTATCGTCCGGCGGAAGATCTGAAGCGTATCTATAAGCCCCGTTTCCTTATCTACCAGATCGGGATCGAAGTATTCCTGACCAGGCTGCTGTTCTTCGGAGCCGCGATGATGATCGACGGAGAAGAGAAACCCGCCGGTTTCCCTGCAGCCCACGCCAAGAAATGCCGCGGAACGGCCGCAGTAGCTGCCGATCTCCAGACAGGGCCCCAACTTGCTCGCTTCCCGGGCGAGTTCATAGAGACGAATCGCTTCATCCCTATCGAGAAATCCTTTGAATGGATATCTCTCCAGACTATCTATCGTATGCATCTTTTGTATGTGCTCCCAAGTGAAAATAGTTGATATCGAAAGCTTTTAATACAGGAAAGGCCGCCTTTGCAAGTTCTATAAAAATAGCGGTTAATTTTTCTTGCGAATGTCTATATATAGTGTTAACGTTCATACCATCCCCAATATATGGGGGTTTATATGGCCCCGTGTAATCGTCAATAATGAAGGGGCGGGAGGCACTTATGCATGGAAAGATAAGAAAGAGGGACGGCCGGCTGGTAAAATTCAATGCTGAGAAGATTACCAATGCCATTGCCAAGGCCGGTGAGGCAACGGGGGAATTTAATGCCAAGACTGCACAGCTGCTGGCGATAAAGGTCCTCAACCTGGCGGAGAAGCTTTTCGACAGTAAGATCCTGACCGTCGAGGAGATCCAGGATATCGTTGAGGAGGTCCTGTTGTCGTCTCCCTACCGACATACGGCCAAGAGCTACATTATCTACCGAGACCAGCACGCGAGGTTAAGGGAGATCACCAACAGAATGGAGGTTGATCTCGTCGAGCAGTACTTGAAGAAGAAGGATTGGAAGATAAACGAAAACAGTAATATGGATTACTCGCTCCAGGGTCTGAATAATTATATCTCCTCCGAGGTAAGTAAGATTTACTGGCTCAATGAGATCTATTCGCCGGAGATCCGCAAGGCCCACAACGATGGTGATTTTCATATCCATGACCTGAGCCTCCTTTCGGTTTACTGTGTAGGTTGGGATCTGTATGATCTTCTGCTCCAGGGTTTTAAAGGAGTATCCGGCAAGGTCGAGAGCAGACCGGCGAAGCATCTGCGGAGTGCCTTGGGGCAGGTGGTGAACTTCTTCTATACGCTGCAGGGTGAAGCTGCAGGAGCCCAGGCTTTCTCAAACTTCGATACACTATTGGCGCCGTTTATCCGCTATGACGGGCTGCGGTACGACGATATCAGGCAGGCACTACAGGAATTCATCTTTAACATCAATGTTCCCACCCGGGTTGGTTTTCAAACGCCTTTTACGAACGTGACGTTGGATGTGAATGTGCCGAGATACTACCGGGACCAGAGCGTTATCATCGGTGGCAAGCCCCAAAAGGAGACCTACGGAGAATTTCAGGAAGAGATGAATCTCTTCAACCGGGCTTTCCTGGAAGTGATGGCAGAGGGAGATGCCAAGGGACGGGTATTCACTTTTCCCATACCCACCTACAATATAACGAAAGACTTCAATTGGGATGACCCGAAATTGCACGGCCTCTGGGAGATGACGGCAAAATACGGTGTTCCTTATTTCTCCAACTTCATCAATTCGGACATGCATCCCGAGGACGCGCGCAGCATGTGTTGTCGACTGCGGATAGACAATCGGGAACTGGAGAAGCGGGGCGGTGGTTTGTTTGGTTCCAACCCGCTAACAGGTTCAATAGGCGTCATTACGATCAATATGCCGCGTATCGGCTATTTGGCGAAAACCGAGAAGGAATTTCTGGAGCACCTTGAGAGGCTTATGCAGTTGTCCAAGGAAAGTCTGGAGACGAAGAGAAAAGTCCTGGAACACTTTACGGAAGGAAATCTCTATCCTTATACGCGGTACTACCTGCGCAACGTCAAAGAGCGGTTCGGTGAGTACTGGAAGAATCACTTCGCCACTATCGGCCTCGTAGGAATGAACGAGGCGTGCATGAATCTCCTTTCGGATAACATCGCCTCTGAGAAGGGACAACGTTTTGCGAAAAAGGTCTTAGACTTCATGCGAGAGCAACTAATCACGTTCCAGAAGGATACGGGCAATAACTATAATCTTGAATCGACACCGGCGGAGGGAACCTCTTATCGGATTGCCAGGATCGATAAAGGGAGATACCCTGACATTATCTGCGCCAACGAAGAGGACGTAAAATTTAGGAAGGCGGAGCCTTTCTACACCAACTCGACGCAGCTCCCGGTTAATTTTACGGATGACATATTTGCGGCTCTGGATCATCAGGACGATATCCAAACTAAATATACGGGCGGCACCGTCTTCCACACCTATGCAGGGGAGCGGATCGATGATCCTGTAGCGGTAAAATCGCTCATCAAGAAGATATGCACCGGCTATCGCTTGCCTTATATAACATTTACCCCCACCTTCAGTGTTTGTCCGTCCCACGGCTACATCAAGGGGGAGAATGAAACCTGCCCGACCTGTTCCGAGCCCTGCGAAATATATTCTCGCGTCGTCGGTTATCTTCGTCCTGTCAAGCAATGGAACAAAGGGAAGCAGGAAGAATTTAACATGAGACGGGTCTTCAATTTCTGAAAATGAGGATTGGAGGACTGCAGAAGGTCTCGCTAATCGATTATCCGGAAAAGATCTGCGCGATCATCTTCACGCAGGGGTGTAACTTCCGCTGTCCCTACTGCCATAACCCGGAACTGGTCGATCCTAAGCGATTCGGAGACTGTCTCCCCGAGCGAGAGGTTCTTTCGTTCCTGAAAACGCGGAAAGGAAAACTCGACGCCGTTACGATCACGGGCGGGGAGCCGACGTTGCAGGAGAATCTTTCCTCCTTCATCGCGGCATTGAAAGATATGGACTTCGCGATCAAGTTGGACACAAATGGTTCTCGGCCAGATGTAATTCGTTCTTTAATCGAAAGAAAGATGTTAGACTATATCGCCATGGATATAAAGGGCCCTCTGTCCAAATACGAAAGAATCACAAAGCGAGAGATCGACAATATCCTGATCGTAGAAAGTATCGCGTCCATAAAAGGATCTGGTGTCCTCCACGAATTCAGGACAACGGCCGTAAAATCGCTACTGCGGCGAAAGGACTTCGAGGAAATCGTCGATCTGATCGGTGACAGTTGCTACGTACTCCAGCCCTTCGTTTCGGGGAAAACCTTGATGGACGGCTACAGCGGGGAAAAAAGTTACTCTCAAGCGGAATTGGATGCCATTAAAATCGGCTTGGAAGGAAAATCAAAGTTCGTGACCGTCAGATCCTCTTAACGAGGTGCACCATGCCAAGAAAAAGCGGGCCGCTACGGGCCGCTGCCGAAGAACGCAACCATCTGATCCATATCAGACGCCTTACGCAGATAAGTCTGGCCCTTTCGGCGGAGAAGAATCTCGACAAGCTGTTGGAAATGATAGTACGCGAGGCGATGGCTTACACCAATGCCGATGGCGGAACCCTTTATACCATGTCCGATGACGAAACCTCTCTCCACTTTGCAATTGTCCAGAATGATACATTAAAGATAAGAATGGGCGGCACCGGCGATAGGATCAGTTGGTCGCCTGTAATGCTGCGCGATGCCGGCGATAGCCCCAACGAATCAAACGTATCCGCCTGCGCCGCCATTTCCGGGAAGGTTGTAAATATCCCCGACGTTTATGATGCCGAAGGTTTCAATTTCGAAGGGACACGCAAATTCGATGGCGGCACGGGCTATCGTTCGAAATCGATGCTTGTCGTTCCTATGCGGGACCATGAAAACGATATCATCGGCGTTTTGCAGCTCCTCAACGCCGTAGATCCGGACAGCGGCAACGTTATTCCCTTTTCCTCCGAGGCCCAGCAGATGACGGAGGCCCTAGCGTCGCTCGCGGCGGTGGCCCTCACGAACAACCGCCTCATTCATGACTTGGAGATCCTGCTGGAGTCTTTCGTCGCTGCCATTGCGGCTGCCATTGACGAGAAATCACCCTATACGGGAGGTCATGTCCGTCGCGTCGCAAAATTATCGATGGCGATTGCCGCGAAGATTAACGGCATGGAAGAAGGCAGATTCGCCGATGTGAGATTCGACAAAGACAGTCTAAAAGAGCTCAGGATAGCTGCCTGGATGCACGACGTAGGGAAGGTGACTACACCGGAATACATTGTCGACAAGGCAACCAAACTGGAGGGATTATGTAACCGTATCGAACATGTCAAAGCTCGAATGGAGTTGATGAAGAAGAGTCACGAAATAGAACTCCTAAAGGCAGAATACGGTGACGGGACGGCCATACGGCAGCGAAAAGAATTCTTCGATGCCGGGGTCGATGATGACTACTCTTTTCTGTGTAAGGTGAATGAGGGGAGCGAATTCCTTTCGGATTCGCTGCTGACGGAACTCGAAGTGGTTGCCAAAGAGAAATACAACTGTCCCATCGTGAGTGAGGATGAGTTTGATTACCTCAGCATCAGAAAAGGGACGCTGTCTGATCGGGAGAGATTCGTCATCAACAATCATGCTGCCGTGACGCAGAAGATCCTCTCCAGCCTTCCTTTCCCGAAGAAACTGCGCAACGTCCCCCGCTACGCATCGGCGCACCACGAAAAGCTGGACGGGACGGGCTATCCTCTGGGATTGAAGGAAGACCAACTTCCCCTTCAAGCCCGGATCATTGCCTTGGCTGATATCTTCGAGGCCCTTACAGCTAAGGACAGGCCCTATAAGAGGGGAAACACTTTATCAGAGGCCCTCAAGATCATGGCGTCCATGGCTAGGGATAGACATATTGATCCAGAACTTTATAATCTATTCATAACTGAGCGAATATATATGGACTATGCGCAAGAGGAGCTCTCCTCGGCGCAGATCGATCTTTGATCTTGGGTGAGGAGAGACTTTCAACCTCCCTTTTTATTTCCCGTGCCCGTGGTGAGTCATCGGGAAGGTCCTTTAAGGCAGCCCGGAAGTGAAAGAGGGCACTCTCAAATTTATTCTTTTTCTTAAAGTACACCCCAAAGTAATAATGAGATTCCGAAACTTGATCGGTATGACCATAGGCTGTCGCGAGACTGTAGAAGATATCGGGATCGGAGGGGTTTCTCTTTTCGGCGAGCCTGTACAAGTCTAAAGCGGCATTGTAGTCTCCCTGGCTTTCGTAAGTCTTGCCAAGATAAAGCATTGTCTGGTCATCGTTTCCGTTAATGCCATACGCCTTGCGGAGGTACGAAAGGGCATCATCGCTCCTTCCCAGTTTGTAACTGAAGATGCCCACGTCCCTCAGTATCTCGGCGTCATCAGGGGTGAGCAGCAAAGCCTTGCGGAAGTTGTTGAGAGAATCATCAACGAGGCCGAGCTTTTCTTGACTCAGGGCCAGTCCGTAAAGGGCGTCGACATCGCGATCGTTTTTATTGAGCAGTGCAGTGAAGGTCTGCACGCTCTCCTCGGGACTGTTTTCGTCCAAGGCCATGACCATCTGGATCCGTTTGAAATTACCGATGATGCTTTCGGCGCCCTTCGAAGGGTAGCGCGTCTGGATGAGACCGTCAAGATAGGCGATCCTCTCATCTGTTCCCGGGTGTGTGAGGAAGTAAGACGGCACGGTGCTGGAGTAATACTCATAGCGCCGTATCTTCTTCAAGAAGTCTATCATCGTCTGGCCGTCGTACCCAGAGGCCACGAGATAGGAGAGACCCAACCGATCTGCTTCTTCCTCGTGTTCGCGGGTGTATTTCAGATTCATGCTGGTAGCGGTAGCTAAGGAGAACCCCGTTACCGCAGCGGCAATCTCTCCTCCCCCGAGAAAGGCCCCCGCCAGGATCGCGGCTAGGGTGGCAATGTTAACCTTCTGCGATTTGTCGATGATGCTCGCGATATGGCGCGCGTTCACATGGGCAATCTCGTGGGCGAGGACGCCGGCCAGTTCACTTTCGTTATCGAGAAGTGCCAGCAGTCCACTGTTGACGTAAACATAGCCGCCCGGTGTGGCAAACGCATTGACGGAAGAACTCTTGATAACAAAGAAGCGATAGTCGAACGGGGCCTTCTGGCTATGTGATAGGATCAGTTCACCGAGCCGGGTAATATACTCGTTTACCCGTTCATCCGTGACGATGACGTTGCTGGACGACATCTTCTCGTAGAACTCCTTGCCCACTTTCTTTTCGTCTTCGACGGTGAATGCCCCATAGCATATTCTGGCTGAGCTCAGCCCAAAGGCCGTGACGAAGATCAATGAGCAGATGGCAAGATTAAATCTTTTCATGTTCCTTCTCATGAAAGAAAGTCTATCTCTTTTGCCTTCTTCGGGCAAGGTGTTACTTGGGAGACCGACGGGATAGCGGTTGTGCCCGTATTGAGCTTATGTTATAGAATTTCTGCCGGAACGAACAAAGAAGGTAGGTAGAGAAATTGGAAAAGAGGCAGTTGATCCATTCTCGGAAGATAAATATCCGAACCTATGAGACGGATGGAGAATGTGTCATCGTCGAAGGATCGTTAGAAGATGAGAGGTTATTTCCTTTCATCGCCTACGCCACGGACAGTGTACGTGAGGCGGGAGTTATCCATGAGATGAGGATCAACATGACCGTGGGACTTCCGTTTCTTGAAATATCTGCCCTTGATACGCAGATGCCCGTCATTCCTGATCCAGGCTGTCTGG
>JAQULV010000015.1 GCA_028718405.1 Smithellaceae bacterium | reverse complement strand
GCGATCGCCAGAGGGCTTAACCGCAGTGAGAAACCGCTTCTGATTATCGGAGGCGGCGTGAAATTGGGAAACGCGGCGGAAGAGATGACGGACCTCGTGGAGAAAGGACGGGTTCCTTTCGTCTGCACGATGATGGGAGTAGGCTCGGTTCATTCGGCAAACGGCTACAATCTGGGGTTCATCGGCACTCACGGAAACGAATTGGCCAACCGCATGATCCACCAAGCTGATTTCATCCTGGCCGTGGGAACTCGCTTCACCGACCGCAGTACGCCGCTCACCGCCGAGCTGGCCCCCCTGGCTACTATTGCTCAGATCGACATCGATCCGACGTCTATCGGGAAGAACATCGCCGTCGATTACCCTTATGTGGCAGATGTGAGAGAAGCCTTGCGAGACATCCTTCCCTTGGTTGCGCCTCACGAAGAAACCGCCTGGACGGAACGGATCCGATCCGAACGCACCACAATCGAACAGAACCTGCCCGACGGAGGCTGCGGGCAGGCAGGCCAACTTATCCGTCAGATACAGGAGATCATGGCGGCCGAGACGACCGTCGTTGCCGATGTGGGCCTCAACCAGATATGGACCGTCCGTACCTGGCAGAGCCGTTCCCCGCGAAGCCTCATCACCAGCGGCGGAATGGGCACGATGGGCTTTGCTCTGCCCGCAGCTATCGGAGCTCAAATCGGAACGCCCGAGCGTCAGGTCCTGGTCATCTCCGGTGACGGCGGTCTCTACATGAATATCCAGGAACTCGCCACAATCAGCTATTACCGCCTCCCCATCAAGATCGTCTGTCTCAACAACGGCAATCTCGGGATGATCCGCCAGATTCAGGATCTTTTCTACGATGGCCGTCTTTCAAGCATTGAGCTCGCCGGACCAGATCTCGTCGCCATCGCACGGGGGTTCGGTATTCCCGCGCGACGCATCGCAAAGGATCAGAACCCCACGGAGGCCCTTGCGGAAATGGCCTCCGTGCAAGGTCCTTACCTGCTGGACTGCGAGATCGATCCGGACAACTACGTCTTTCCTATCGTCCCGCCGGGACGCGCCAACAGAGATATGATCTTCGGGATGGGAGATTAAAGGAGTTTGACCATGAAAAGCATGACCGCAAATGAAGAGCATACCCTGTCAATGCTCGTGAGAAACCAGCCCGGGGTGCTCTCCCGCGTCGCCGGAGTTTTCAGCGGCCGCGGGTACAACATTTCTTCTCTTTGCGTGGCGGAGACGCAGGACCCCAAGGTATCGCGAATCACGCTCACGAGCTGCGCGGAGCGGACTTTCACGGACCAGATAAAAAAACACCTCGATAAGCTCATTGACGTGATTGCGGTGGAGGACTACACGGGTCCAAGCTACGCATCGCGGGAGCTCATGCTTATCGGAATCCGGCTTAGGCCCGAAAGCCGAGATGAATTTATTCGGACCGCCGGGACGCTCGGTTGTCGGATCATCAGCATGAACGGTAACTATTTCATTATCGAGACGACGGGAACCAAGGACGAAAACGAGGCGGTACTCAGATTTTTCCAACCGCTGGGCGCCGAGGAAATGAACCGGAGCGGCGCCATCGCGATCGGCAGAAAGGGAGGCTAGGCCCGCGCTCAGGAAATGGAGTTATGGCCTCAGAGAGGCGACGATTGATATAAAAGACAAAAGAAAGGATTCAACATGGCAACAATCAATTTCGGCGGCATTAGAGAAGACGTGACGACTGACCAGGAATTCACCCTGGATAGGGCCCGCGAGGCCCTGAAGGACGAAACCGTGGCTGTTTTGGGTTACGGCGTCCAAGGCCCCGGTCAGGCGTTGAATATGAAGGACAACGGCATCAAGGTCATCGTTGGACAGCGGGAGGGAACACAATCCTGGAACAAGGCAATCGCCGACGGCTTTATCCCCGGCGATACGCTCTTCCCTCTGGCCGAAGCGGCACACCGCGGGACGATCATCCAGTATCTCTTGTCCGACGCGGGACAGAAGACCTTCTGGCCAATGCTTATGCCTCATCTGACGAAGGGCAAGGCCCTCTACTTCTCCCACGGTTTTTCGATCGTCTATAAGCAACAGACGGGCGTCATTCCGCCGGCAGACGTCGACGTGATCCTCGTCGCCCCTAAGGGCTCCGGAAAGACAGTGCGAACCAATTTCCTGGCGGGAAGCGGCATCAACTCCAGCTATGCCGTTTTTCAAGACTTCACGGGCCGCGCGAAGGAGCGGACGTTGGCCTTGGGAATCGCCATCGGCTCGGGATACCTCTTTCCGACCACCTTCGAGAAGGAGGTCTACAGTGATCTCACCGGCGAGCGTGGCGTGCTTATGGGATGTCTGGCCGGTGTCATGGAGGCCCAGTACGAGCTGCTGCGCAGGCACGGACACAGCCCCTCGGAGGCATTCAACGAAACCGTGGAAGAGCTGACCCAGAGCCTCATTCGCCTCGTTGCGGAGAACGGGATGGACTGGATGTACGCCAACTGCAGTACCACCGCTCAGCGTGGCGCGCTGGACTGGAAGAGCAGGTTCCGCAATGCGGTGGCGCCAGTCTTCGATGATCTCTATCAGAGCGTCATCTCCGGAGAGGAAACCAGGATTGTCCTGGAAGCGAACAGCGCCCCTGACTATCGTGAGCGCCTGGAAAAGGAGCTGGAGGCCATGCGCAATACGGAGATGTGGCAAGCGGGTGCCGCCGTTCGCTCACTGCGGCCGGAGAAGAGAAGGAAGTGAAGGAGCAAAGATGCGTAGCGATCAAATGAAGAAAGGTCATGAGAGAGCGCCTCACCGCGCGCTCTTCAAGGCCATGGGATACACCGATGAAGAGATCAGAAGGCCTCTTGTCGGTGTCGTCAATGCGAAAAACGAAATCATCCCGGGACACGTCCATCTCGACATCATCGCGTCCGACGTGAAAGCCGGGATCAGGCTCGCCGGCGGGACGCCCGTCGAGTTTCCCGTAATCGGCGTCTGCGACGGGATCGCCATGGGACATCAAGGGATGAAGTATTCCCTTGCCTCCCGGGAGCTCATCGCCGATTCCATCGAGGTGATGGTCATGGCCCACCCCTTCGACGCGTTGGTCTTTATCCCCAACTGCGACAAGATCGTTCCGGGAATGCTGATGGCGGCCCTGCGCCTGAACATCCCCTCGGTCTTTGTCAGCGGCGGCCCCATGCTGGCGGGGAAGATGAAGAACCAAGCGGTGGATCTCATCAGTTGCTTCGAAGGCGTGGCTGCCGTAAAAGCCGGCCGAATGACACAAAAGGATCTCTCCCTCCTGGAGGATTCAGCCTGTCCCGGCTGCGGCTCCTGCGCCGGGATGTTTACGGCTAATTCGATGAATTGCCTGACTGAGGCCATCGGCCTGGCTCTTTCCGGCAACGGTACCATCCCCGCCGTCCACGCGGCGAGGCGGCGTCTCGCTAAGCAAACGGGGATGAAGATCATGGAACTTCTCGAGAAGGATATCCGTCCGCGTCAGATTGTTACGGAGAAGGCCTTCGCCAACGCGATCACGGTGGATATTGCCTTGGGCTGCTCCACCAATACTGTTCTGCATCTTCCCGCCATCGCCTATGAAGGTGGAATCCATCTTGAGCTTGACATCTTTAATGCGCTGAGTGCCAGAACTCCGAACCTGTGTCGCCTCAGTCCCGCTGGCCCGCACCATCTGGAGGATCTCGATCAGGCAGGCGGTATCCCGGCCCTGATGAGAGAGCTCGCGCGCAAGGGGCTTCTCCATCCGGATGTCATGACGGTAACGGGTAAGAATTTGGGCGACAACCTAAAGACCGCCCCGGACATCGACGGTCAAGTGGTCCGTTCCCTCGACGCCCCGTACAGCCGGGAGGGAGGCATCGCCATTCTGTGGGGAAATATCGCCCCTGACGGAGCCGTCGTGAAGCAGTCGGCCGTTGCCGAGGATATGCTCGTCCATAAGGGACCGGCTCGGGTCTTCGATGGTGAAGATGACGCCATCGCCGCGATCTTGGGCGGCAAGATCAAGCCCGGTGACGTCGTCGTAATCCGCTATGAGGGCCCTCAAGGAGGCCCGGGGATGAGGGAGATGCTTGGTCCTACGTCGGCAATCGCCGGAATGGGACTGGATAAGACCGTAGCCCTTCTCACCGACGGCCGCTTCAGCGGCGGAACCCGTGGCGCGGCCATCGGCCACATCTCGCCGGAGGCCGCAGACGGCGGAACCATCGCTTTTTTAACGGACGGCGACACGATCTTAATCGACATCCCTCATAAGAGCTTGAAGGTTGAGATAGATGAACACACCTGGGAGAAAAGGAAGAAGGCCGTCCGACTCCGGCCACCGCAGGAGTTGACTGGTTACCTCGCCCGTTATGCTAGGATGGTGAGTTCAGCTTCCACAGGCGCCGTCTTCAAGAAAGAAAAGTGACGCCCGCCATACCTTCCGGCGGGGGCGGTCATCTGACTTCATCATAGGCCACGACTATCCAATCGTTGCCGAAGAGGCGGACCGTCCGCCAGACGGCCTTCTTCTTGACGACCTTCTTCGTTTCCGGGGCGGTGAAGGAGTAATAGCCGCTCCCCTCCTTCTGCCGGACCATCTTCTTGCCCAAGGCGACTAATTCGGGATAGTCCTTGAAAAGAGGATCGGTAAAGGTGTGGTGCCCTATCTGCTTCACGTCCGATTCGTAGAGGATGGTGCCATCTTTCTGCATGACGAAGCACTTGACCGAAAGTTCCTTCTCGGCGGGTGCGGCAACCCCGCGAATCAACTCCTCTGGTTTTACCAGGACGCTTATGGAGCCGAGGAATTGGTTTCCCGCCAAGACCGGGTATTCGATATCGGCGGCCCGGATACCTTCCACGGAAATGAAAAGCTCGCCCAGTCTGGGTCTTTTAGTCTTTTGCATCGCGATGACGGCGTCCTGTTGCGAGATGTCGGATCCCTCGTAGTTCCGGTACGTATCGGGGTCGATGTATTTCATGACGCCCTTGCTATCGATGAAGGTGGAATCTATTGCAAAAGGTCGGCCCGTATCATTTGTCCGGCGTAGAACCCGTCTGATCGCCATTTCGTCGTCGGGCCCCACCCGGCCTGTTTCCTTCGCCGCGACGGATAGGACGCTCCCCATATTCCGGAATACCTTCATGATGCCTTTTTCTATCCGGATGGCGGCAAAGCCTAGGTTGTCGGCCGCCATCACGGATCCTGCCGCGGAAAGAATCAGGAACACAGCAATTGCAGATGACAGGCGTTTCATTTTTCCCTCCTCGAATGTCTTTGTCTTGTCTCGCGTTCGGCAAATTCAACCCCTTTCTGGTCTGCGCCCCTTCAGTCCGGCCAGCGCAGAGCGAAGCCCGTTCCGGTGACTACTTCCGCAGGAACGACGGGCGTGCTGTCATCGGGAACGACGATGCGGGCCGCGGTGGTACCCAGGATGTCACGCTGTATGTCAACGCCGGGAACAATCTGTACAAGGGAAAGGCCCTCTTCAGTGAGCTTGAAGATGCCCACTGTGGAAACGTAGAAGACCCGTTTGCCCGCCTGAAGGGCCTCCCGGCCGTTGAAGGTGATATAGTCCACCCGGTCGATAAACTTGGGTCGACCCGGCTTCTTGATGCTCACCCGGCCGCCTGAAGCGGAAATTTCCGCCTTGTCCATCCAGTTGCCCACGAAGATAATCGTTTTGGCACAATTCACTATATCCATAAAACCCCCCGGTCCCACAAAATCGCGCATGTGAGAACCACGGTGGGAGGCATTGACATTGCCTCGAGAATCCACCTGCAGGAACCCCAGCACGGCCGTATCGAGGTGCCGCTCATAGAGATGGAACATCTCCGCGGCGCTCAGGAGGCGTTCCGGGTTGATGGCCGCGCCGAAATAGATGCCGGCCGCCGGCAGACCGCCCAGGGCACCTCCTTCGGTCGTAAACGTGATGCCCGTGGACAACCCGGTTTCATACAGCAGGCGCGCCACTTCTTCCCCGATACCGATGCCGATGTTCACCATGGCACCGCGCGCGGTTTCCTGGACGAAAAGCCGGGCCGCCATACGGGCCGCCATCTCGACGGCGGGGCCGCGGTAAGGAGTAATCCCCATGAAGGTATTGACGAGCTTCAACAGCCTCACGGCCTCTTCGGTCTCCATATGTCCGCGCGCGGCGAAAAAGGGCCAGCACTTCGTCTGGAGCACGCCGCCGATCTGCTCATTACGCGGATTCACTACGAGGGCATCGATCATCTCGGATGGGATCGCGATCTTGGCAGGCTGTTTTGGTATGATCTCGGCCACGGAGACCAGGACCTTGCCGCCGTTGTGTTTTGCCGCCTGCGTGGCCTCTCGATATTCGAGGATCAAGGCGGCATTTTCGAAATAGACATTTCCTTCCCGGTCGGCCGCCGGCGCGCAGAACAGCGCTTGGTTTATCTCGGGAAGGCTATAGACGAGCTTTCCGTCGCTGCGTTCGACAAAGTGGCTCCGCGCTTCCGGCGTCACGGCAGAACCTCCGCCTGTCTGCGGGTCCAGAAAGGTGCCGATGCCCACGGTCGTTGCCAGCGAATGTTCACCCCGCCCTTGGGCCTCGATCAGGAATGCCAGGACGCCCTGGGGGAGGGTATGCAGCTCCAGTTGCCCTTGTTCGGCCAAATCAAGGAGCGCCTTGGCCGTTTCACCGTGTCCCACGATATAGCGCGAAATGAGTCCCGGGAGACCAAGCTCCTCGATCGTCCCCGGCACCTTGCCTCTTCCACCCTGGGGATTGGAACCAATGACCGTGACGTCCTTCGGGTGGCCGTCTCGTTCGTAGGCCTCGCGCATCGCCCAGTAGAATATGGAGCTGCGGCCGATGGAAGTAAAACCGCCGATCACAATCGTGGCGCCGTCCGGGATCATACCGACGGCTTGGCGGGCACTGACGAATTTGCCGGAGAGCCCCGACGGCAGGTAGTCGCTGTCGTGCCGTGTCCAGGTCAGACGGAAGTACAACATGTTCATCAACGGCAGGAAGGCCTTTAAGGGGCTTACGCCCGCATGGGCCTTGAACAAACGGATTAGATTCATACTTCTTTCCCCATTCTCCGTGGAACTCCATGATACCAGGATTGTCCCTCTGCCGCCAGTCCCCCTTCCCGCTGATAGGTCGTCACTTGAAGTGGAGGAAAGGCCTACAGATTCGCTCCCAATCGGCCACCATTGCCTTTGCCGCCATGGCGAAGCATCCTGATCAGTATAAGTTCTGTCTGCCATGATGATTGACACACAGATAATGAACCAACAAGGAGGTCAACAATGAAGAGATTACTGCTCGCGATGATCCTTTCCATTTTTTTTACTGCGCCTGCTATGGCGCAGATGATGGACATGCCCATGATGGGGCAGACTGGCCAGGGAGGCGGTCGGGAACAGATGATGGATATGGGCGGAATGTCAATGATGGGCAATATGGAGGAGACGTGCATCCAGAAGGCTCAGGAATTGGGGCTCAGCGCGGACCAGATCGATAAGATCATGGCAATTCACAGAGAGATGGAAAAAGCAGCCGTCAAGTCCTGGGCCGATATGAAGATCGCCCAGATCGATCTCCGGGAGATTATGGCGGTGAAGGATTTCGACCTCGATAAAGCCGGCGCTGCCGTCAAGAAGATCGCCGATATCAGAACCTCTCATCAATTGGACATGCTCAAGTTCAAGAAGGACATAAGGGCGATCCTGACGGACGACCAGTTTAAGAAGATGCAAGAGATGATGTATATGGAGATGGGCAAAAACAAGATGATGAAACATCCCGTGAAGCGGCCAATGCTAAAAAAGCAAGCGATGCCCAAAAAGCCGCCGATGGGCAAATGATAAGAACGAGCCGGAAGTAATCCCGAAAACCCGCCGAACCGGCCAGCGCGGGGCGGTGCGGCGCCCGCCCCGATGCGCAGGCCTTCGCATCGAAGCCTCTTTGTTCCCAGCCCAATCATCCTTGCCGCCGCAATAATCTCCTAAGACCTTTTGTTTGGGTTGCAGAATTTCTCCGGCATCATGCCAATACCGGAACAACGAAGTACCTATGATAATCATTTCAGGCCGCGCAGATGCCGTATCTCGGCAATATGTCATGCAGTACGGTCAGTCTGTGAATCTGCAGGGCATCATGAAAAAGCTTCCAGTTGCTATTTAGAAAACTGTCGCGATAATCATGCACGGGGATATCCGCACTTGTTCCCAGTGCCTGCGCCTTCCATGAATTGCTGCCGCGGCTCGAGTAGGCGACGGTTGCCTTTCCGAAACTGAATTTCCCGGTTGCTATGGCCTGGAGCCATGCTTGATGTCGGACATTGGAATCCTCTGTCTTCAAACCCGTCAGAAGCCCCCGAATGGTCGTCATGTCTGCCGCGTCTATCCCTCCCACAGAGGCTCTCGGGTCCTTTTGTTGATACCGGCACATGGCTTTACACATGGCATCTGCGGCGGTGCAGAAATCATTGACGTTGTCCCGGATAATTTTGACGCCTTTGCCGTTCTCGTAATTCCAAGAAAGGAACGGCATGTCCGGCAGAACATTCGCCCGGGCATGTCCCAGAGGAGGAAGAGCGTCGTCAAGAACGTCCGTTAGAAACGCCTGCAAAGCTCCTCCGAACACGTTTGATTTGCCCGTCTCGATGGCGTGCTCCACCTCATTAACCTCGTTTAAGACGCCAGCAAATCCTTGGTGCGCCCACGTATCCGCATATACATGCATGGCAATCCCGAGACGATGGAGACTGTAAGGTTTATCCGAATCGCTTATCGTCGCCGCCACCATTTCTTTGGCAATAGGACTATCGGGCATACTGATGATCTTATTGACGAAACTTCCACCTAGTGGCCCTTGACCAGCCGCAAAGCCTCCATTTCCGGGCAGAAAATGGAAGGGGAGCCAGACAACATGATTCTCCTTGTCGTCCAAGTTTTTTGTCAGATCTATTGTCTCGTGAGCGGAGCTGATGCGAGAATACATGGCTTGGTTTTTAAAACAAACGACACCCGCGCTGGTGGCGTCATCAACGTATTGTGCTGAGTATGCGATTACGTCGGCCTGCGGATGATCAAAACCGGCGCACCGGGCGACAACGTAAGTCACGGCGTGATGAAAATCTATCTGCATAATGGCGCCTCCCTTCTGGGCTCTGTCGTTTCTCGTTCAAAAAACTTGAGGACATCTCCGCCATAATTGATCGGCTATCTTCGCCAGCACTTCTAGATCTTCATCGTTGCTCAATTCACAACTCACGGACGCGGTCGTCCCCTTACTGCCACCCATCATCAACCTTCTGAAAGGACAGATACCGCGCCGCTCTCACTTCTTGTCATTCATGCAACAGCTGTCGAGATCGTCGATGCGCTGTTTCACGGATTCCGAGCTGATAACCTCTAGGACGTTCCATAATTTTTGTTCATCGATACCTGTGGCCTTTGAGATACTTTCGTGGCCGTCTCTGATTACTGCCCGACGAAACCCCATGATATTTCTGATTCCAAAAGACTGAAGTCTCATAAAGTCGTCCTTCAGATGGATGAACAGCATGGCTTGGCCTACAAAATCACAGAGGAGATTACTCCCGTAGCCCATATTCATTCTCAATTCATTCAAGTCCACATAAGCAAGATTCTGAATATCGTAGATACCAACTTCCTTGAATCGAGAGATCATTATGTCGCTCGTGCCCTGGAGAAGACTCAGGGGCAGATCCATTCGCTCCTCTTTCTTAACGCTAAGTATTTTCATGGCCTTTTCTTCTATATACTGCATGCCCTTATCTGGGAAATGACCGATAAAGAAGAATAGTAGTGGCATAAAGGGAAGTAGCAACGTTGCCGCGGAATAGGCAACGGTGACGCAAACTGCGATCGAAAAGAGGAACCGAATAATATAGTTGACGAAAGTCCGGGGCTGAAGGTCGTCTGTATAGTAGCGACAGCCGATGTCTCTTAGCGTGTAGATGAGACAACCGAGAAAGCCGAAGGTAACGGCAACATAAAAAGGGATACTGAAAATGTGAGCTTCCACCTTATTTAAATCAAGCAGCTCCGGGGAGACCGAGGTTATCTTCTCCTTCTTTAATGCCGGTGCAAACCCTTTCAAAAAAGATTCAACGTCCGATTGGTTGTTCAGTTTTTTCTTCTCCCCTAATTGCTGGTAAATAAGGCTATACTGGTAGGCATTTGTGTACATGGTCTTCTGAAAGGGCACATGGGCAACGGTGAGATAGAAGCCGAGGCCTATGAAGATTTGAATGACAACGATGGGGAATATCCAGTGGACCAGAAGCAGAATGAGATTCTCTTTCTCCGTGCATACGGACCGCCGCTCTCTAAGGTGTTCGCTAAAACAGCCGCCGTAAAAATAATAAAGGGAAACCAACGCGTAAACCGCTCCGATGGAGAGTCCCGCGATGAGCCACGCTTCATTATGGACCGCCGCGTACGAGAAGATATAACAGAAGAACATGACATACAGCGCGATAATCAGCGCAAATACCTGCTGCCTCTGCTTCTTGCGCGTCACCTCCGGATCATCGGCCCTGGTCGTGAGTCCCTGATTTTTGTCCGTCTTCATAACTTCACCATTACCT
>JAQULV010000014.1 GCA_028718405.1 Smithellaceae bacterium | reverse complement strand
CGGTCGGTATCAACACCGGTAAATGCTCTCACTAGGGCTGTCTTTCCATGATCGACATGCCCTGCTGTGCCTAGAGTTATGTGCTTCATTATTTTTCCCGTCGCCCGATGATTGTTCCAAATAACAAACTCACCCGGTTTTCACAACAAAAACATGGTTTCCAAAAAGAGCTGCTGCCCGTCCCATGTTGTCCACACTTGTGTGTTTCCAAATACCTACAATGCAGGGGAGCGCCAACGTGTCATTTAGATGTTGCTGATAGGGTAATCCTTTGCTATAGAAGATTTTTTAAGGTGCCATGAGGATACTTGGTTTAGATTACGGTGAGAAGAGGATCGGAGTGGCCATCTGCGATGAACTGGGCATCACCGCCCAGGGCCTAACCACCCTGTTCAGAAAGAACAGGCGGCAGGACATGGAGCAGATAGGCCGTTTTGTTGATACCTATGGAGTCGACAGGATCGTCGTCGGTTACCCGTTGCGTCTGGATGGAACGGTAGGCATCCAGTGCGAAAAGGTGGATCGTTTTGTCCGACAGCTGGAGTCCGCCTTTGCTCTCCCCGTAATCAAATGGGATGAATCCATGACCTCAAAAGAAGCCGAGGAGATGCTTTCCCAGGCCAAGGTTCGCCCGGAAAAGAAAAGGCAATTGATCGATAGATTGGCCGCCAGCCTCATTCTCCAGAGTTACCTTGACTCTCTAGATCCCGCAAAGAAATCTCACTGAACAACCCGAGACAGGTAAAGTGATGGGTAAAAATACCAACAGACGACATACTGCATTGCTTGCCATGCTCATCCTCTCCCTGGCGTTGTTGATCATTACCTTCATCAACTATTCACTGAGCCCCGTCGACAGAGGCGTCAAAACGAAACTGGTCGACATCCCGAAGGGAACGGGGTTTCTAGATATCGTGGACATCCTGCAGAAGGAAGGCATGATCAGTAACAGGCCTTATTTCTCCGTCCTGGCCGTAACAATGGGATCGTCGCGGCATATCAAGGCCGGTGAATATGAGCTTGCGGGCTCTATGAACCCGGTCGAGATCATCAACAAGCTTGTTCGCGGGGATACGAAGGTGTATCACGTCACGATACGCGAAGACCTGAACCTGAGAGAAATAGCTGCTATCCTGATGGAATTGAAGCTCGCAAAGTCAGAGACGTTCTTCCGGCTTTCGAGCGATCATGAATTCCTCAAATCATTGGGTATAGAGGGGAAAACCCTGGAGGGCTATCTTTATCCTGACACCTATGAGTTCGATCGCTCCATGACGACCAAAGAAATAATCGGCATTATGGTCAATCAGTTCTGGAGAAAGGTGACGCCCGAGATGCTTAAGAGAGCCAAACAGCTAGGCATGACCCAGACGGAGTTTCTTACCTTGGCGTCGATGATCGGCAAGGAGTCAGGATTCAAGGATGAAAAGACGTTAATTTCAGCGGTATTTCACAACCGGTTGAAGAGGGGAATGAGGCTACAGAGCGATCCCACGGCAGTTTATGATATTGCCGATTTTGGCGGACTTATAAGAAAATCGCATTTGAAAAGGACATCCCCCCATAACACGTACTACATCAAGGGACTGCCCCCCGGTCCCATCGCCAATCCAGGCATCGATTCCCTTCAGGCGGCGCTTTACCCTGCCGACGTGAATTATCTCTATTTCGTTTCCAACAACAACGGTTCTCACTATTTCTCCTCCACCCTCGCAGAGCACAATCAAGCAGTCCTAAGATATCAAATTGCCAAGAAAAAATAATGAACCGCTGGGGTGATTTTTTTCTTGACAAACCCCCCCTCCTTATTTATGGTTGAGCCAGTGGAGTGAAGTGGATGGTTGTGGAGGGAGCAGCAAATGTCCACCTTTCGGCGACAATTCAATCATACAATAGACGATAAAGGCCGCATCATCTTCCCGGCCAAATTCCGGGATATATTTGCCAAGGAACACAACAACATGATGGTGATGACCACATGGGGCGGCTACATCATGGTCTTCCCTTACGACGAGTGGCAGATCATAGAGGAGAAAGTCAGCCGCCAGTCGATCATAGACAAGAATGTGCGCGCCTTCCAGCGTTTTTTTATCTCCCCCGCGGTGGACTGTACCCTCGACAGTCAAGGAAGGGTACTTATCCCCCCGACTCTCCGGGAATATGCCGGCCTCGACAAGGACATCATCATCGCGGGTATGCTTAAGACCATTGAGATCTGGAGCAAGGATCGTT
This sequence comes from Smithellaceae bacterium, assembly GCA_028718405.1. Classification (GTDB taxonomy): domain Bacteria; phylum Desulfobacterota; class Syntrophia; order Syntrophales; family JAQULV01; genus JAQULV01. Next base: position 8,837 of record JAQULV010000014.1, on the reverse strand, counting down.
TCCAGAGTGATCTTTCGGAAACGGGCAACAATCCCGACGCCCTGAGCAACCACATGGCGGCATTGGGACTGTAAAGGCTGGCCATGACCTTCTATCATCAGCCGATCATGGCAAGGGAGGTTGTCGCCTCGCTTAATTGTAAACGGGGCGGGATTTACGTCGATGGAACGGTTGGAGGAGGAGGGCACAGCTTGGCGATACTGAAGGCTACGGAGCCAGATGGAATAGTCATCGGCATCGACACCGATGATGAGGCTATTGCCTTCGCTAGCGAGAGGCTCTGCTTTTTCGGAGATCGGGCTCGGCTCCGCAAGGCAAACTTTTCCTCTCTGGACAGGGTTTTGGACGACATGGATATCAGACAGGTGGACGGCATCATACTCGATGTGGGAGTTTCCTCGCACCAGTTGGAAAGCGCCTCACGAGGCTTCAGCTTCGCGCTGGAGGGCCCTCTCGACATGCGTATGGATACCGCTAACACGACCACCGCCGCTCATATCGTCAACAATCATCCCGAGGAGGAATTGAAGCGGATCATCAGGGAATACGGAGAGGAGCCGATGGCGAGAAGGATAGCAAGGGCCATAGTCATCCGCCGGCAGACGGCGCCGATCGAAACGACGGCCGAGCTTGCCTCACTCATCGCCTCCGCTATATCAGGACGGCGGGCAAGAACAAAAATTCATCCCGCGACAAAGACGTTCCAGGCATTAAGGATCGCCGTCAACGATGAACTCTCCAATCTCTCACGCAGTCTCACCGTGGGCGTAGAGCGGCTTTTAAAAGACGGACGCTTCTCCGTGATCACCTTTCATTCTCTGGAGGACAGGATTGTAAAAGAGACCTTCCGTTCCTGGGAAGGAGAATGCGTTTGCCCTCCCGATCTGCCCGTCTGCAATTGTACAAGGGAAGCGAAAGCCAGGGTCATCACCCGCAAACCCATTGTCCCCCAGCCCGAGGAGATAGCAAGTAATCCCCGGGCGCGCAGTGCCAAGCTGAGGACGGCAGCAAGGATCTGAACCATGCAGAGCGCCGATGTCTTCGATCAGATTGCAGCTGTACCGGAAGAAACCCGAGAGGTTAAGGGCTACCGGTACTCTTCTTTTATTTTCTGCGCCTTCGTCCTGATGGCCGTTCTCCTCATCTACGTGTGGTGCCACATCCACATGACGGAGTTAGAGTACCAGCTCGCTACCGAGATCAGCACGAAGGAACAACTCCTTGAACAACAGAGACGTCTGAGAGTGGAGTATGCCACATTGAAATCGCCCCAACGGATCGAGGCGATCGCCCGGGACAGGCTGCAGATGACCTTTCCCCAAGGCGATCAAATCATCGTCCTTAAGTGAGGGGAAGGCAATGACGGGCGATGCGAAGAAATGGCTCAGGTTCAGAATCGTCACCCTGCTACTATTCTTCCTGGTACTCGACGTCGCCTTAACATCCCGCGCCCTTCAGCTCCAAGTTTTTTCGGGCAAAACCCTACGCACCTTGGCACAAAGACAACATCTGCGCACGGTCGAGCTGGAACCTGAGCGGGGCGTCATCTACGACCGCAACGGTGAAAAACTCGCCATCAGCGTGATGGCCGATTCCGTCTGCGCCGATCCCTCCAAGATACCCAATCAGTCCGAGACTGCCGATGTGGTCGCGCCGATTCTCGGTCTAGATCGTGAAACCATTCTGAAAAAGTTCTCCAGAGGCAGGAATTTCTGCTGGCTGGCCCGCCGGATCGCCCCCGATCAGGCCCAGAGCATAGAAAATTTGGGCATGGAGGGACTTTTTATCATTCAGGAGCCGAAGCGTTATTACCCTAACGGCGAGCTCGCCGGCAACATCTTGGGTTTTGCGGGTACGGACTCCTCCGGCCTCGAAGGTCTGGAGATGAAGTACAACTCTTACCTCAGGGGAGCCCCCCAGAAACTCGTTTGGGCCCGGGACGCCAAGGGAAGGCGTCTTTACCCCCATATCGATGAGGCTGCAACGCAGGAGGGCACCAACAACTACCACCTGATCCTCACCATCGACAGTCGCATCCAATACCTGGCCGAACAACAGTTGAAGCAGGCCGTCGAAGAAAAGGGAGCCAAGGGCGGCTTTGCCGTCGTGATGGATCCCAAAACCGGAGAGATCCTGGCCTTGGCCAACGAGCCCAGTTTCGATCCGAACAATCTGACGCAGCTCATCCCGGGCGCCGGGAAGAACAAGGCGATAACCGATTGCTTCGACCCGGGATCCACCTTCAAACCTTTTCTGGTGGCCGCTGCTCTGAATGAGGGCGCCGTTAAAGAAACGGACAGGTTCTTCTGCGAGAACGGAAATTACGTGGTCGGTGATCGCGTCATCCACGAGGCCCAGCATAAGGGGCACGGCGTTCTCACTGTCCATGACATTCTGAAATATTCGAGCAATATCGGTTCCGTCAAGATCGGCGAGAGGCTGGGAAAAGAGAGATTTTACCACTATATTACTTCTTTCGGTTTCGGCTCCAAGACGGGAATCGATCTGCCTGGCGAAGTGAGCGGCTTACTGCGGCCGGTCCAGAACTGGTCGCGGATCGACGCGGCCACAATCGCCTTCGGTCAGGGGATTTCCGTCACATCGATCCAACTCGTCACGGCCCTGTCCGCCATTGCCAACCAGGGTGTATTGATGAAACCCTTCATCGTCCGGGGTTTTGTCGACAAGCGGGGAAACACGCTCAAGATGTACAGCCCGACGGTGGTGCGCCGGGTCGTAACGCCTGAGACGGCAAAAAGATTAACGGCGATACTGACGGACGTCGTGGGTGAAGAAGGCGGCACGGGCAAGAACGCCCGCATCGACAATATGGCGGTAGCGGGAAAAACGGGAACTTCACAGAAATTCGATTTCGCCAGGAACGTCTACTCCTCCGAGCGGGTTCGGACGTCATTCATGGGTTTTTTCCCCGCCCAGAATCCGCAGGTGGTCATGCTGATCACGCTCGATGAGCCGCAACGCGACAGGTGGGGCGGGATGGCCGCCGCCCCCGTTTTTAAAAAGATTGGCGAGCAGATCCTCACCTGTGTTAAGACCAACATCCGCGAAAATCCCGCTCCGCTGATAGACGTTCGGCCCAACAACGCCGGACCGCTGAAGCTCGTTTCTCTTTCGACGGACAATGGCATAGCCGATGCCGAAAGCGAGGCTCTTCTGATCCCCGACTTCAGAGGTCTTACGATTAGGGATGCCATCAAGAGGTCGCAAAAGCGCGGGATAGAGCTGCGGGTCGTGGGGAGCGGCTGGGCCGTGAGTCAGGACACGGCACCGGGGCTTCCGGTTCGGGAACACAAGATATGCACCGTCTATTTCAGTAACGGTTGATCTCTTCTCTGCGCGGACGGAAGGATTGCATCAAATTATATGACTGCCGATATCAGGGGTGAATTTGAAGTTAACGAATCTAACACGGGGCGTCGATGTCGCCCGCATAAAGGGAAGCCCGGAGGGCGACGTCTCGTCGATCTGTTATGAGTCGGGAAGATGCACGACAGACGCCCTTTTCATCGCCATCGCCGGCCTGAAGGCCGACGGCCACGATTATATCGCCGCTGCCATCAAGGCAGGGGCAAGATTCATCGTTCATGAGAAAGATTTTGAACCACCTGCGGGCGTCACCGCCATCCAGGTAAGGGACAGCCGCCGCGCCCTGGGGATTCTAGGAAAGAACTTTTACGGAGATCCCTCCGCGGAAGTTACGTTGATCGGAGTGGTCGGCACCAACGGTAAGACAACGATCACCTACCTTCTGGAATCCATCCTCTCCGCCGCGGGTTACCGAGTGGGCGTCATCGGCACGGTAAACTACCGCTTCCGGGGAAAGACTATGCCCGCCCCCAACACGACCCCGGAATCCATAGAGATGCAGCGGATCCTGCTCGAAATGGTTGATGCTGGTGTCAGCCACGTTATCGCGGAGGTATCCTCCCACGCTATAGATCTGCACCGAATCGATGATTGTTCCTTTGAACTCGGCATCTTCACGAACCTCTCGCAGGACCACCTGGACTATCATGTCACCATGGAGAACTACTTTGCGGCCAAGAAGAGGTTCTTCACCGAAGTCCTTCCGGAAGGGGCAAAAGGGCAATTCCCCATGATCATCAACGGTGACGATCCATGGGGAAAGCGGATCTTGAAGGAACTTGCCGGGCTGTCCGCTTTGAGTTACGGCGTCGAGCCCGCCTGTGACATAAAGGCGCATCCGTATCATCTCTCCATGGAAGGCATAGAGGCCACGATTACCGGCGGAGGAAGGTCATTCAAGATAAGCTCTCAGCTCATCGGCAAGTACAATCTCTACAATATCCTGGCCGCTGTCGGCGCTGCCATCTCCCTGGAAATCCCCAAAGAAGCCATTATAGCGGGCCTCAAGGAGTTACGGAACGTTCCCGGTCGTATTGAGAAGGTAAGCAGCCTTGGAGAACCCCAGGTCTTCGTCGACTACGCCCACACCGAGGATGCCCTTTACCGGGTGCTTCAGAATCTTGCCGCCTTCAAAAAGGGAAGGCTCATTACCGTCTTCGGCTGCGGCGGCGACCGCGACCGGGGTAAACGGCCGCTCATGGGAAAAGCCGCCGTGCGGCAAAGCGACCTGGCGATCGTTACCTCCGACAACCCGAGGACGGAAGATCCAATGGCGATCATCGCGCAGATCGAGGCGGGGATCCAGGAAGAGCGGGCGGAGAAACTTTCTCCCCAGAATCTGGGCTTGCCTTCCGCCCACGGGTACACTGTCATTCCCGACAGGAAGGAAGCCATCGAGGCGGCCGTCTCCGTCGCGGACGCTGACGACATTGTCCTCATTGCCGGCAAGGGCCATGAGGATTACCAGATTATAGGCACGACGCGCTTCCCCTTCGACGACCGACTCATCGCGACTCAAGCGCTCAAAAAAAAGAGGCCGGAGCGATGAAGGCCAATCTCACCGTTGCCGACATCATTTCCGCAACCGGCGGCACGTTGGTCCGAGGAAGCACCGGCGAACACTTCTCGGGCATCTGGACCGATTCCCGCAAACCTTTTCCCGGTGGTCTTTTCATCCCCTTAATCGGAGAGAGGTTCGACGGTCATCAGTATTTGGAAGATGTCTTACAGGCCGGAGCGGCGGGCGTCCTTATTCAGGAAGATCGAAAGACGCTCATCGACCGGTTACCGCCGGGCGTTGTGATCATTGTTACGAACACCCTCACGGCCTTGGGCGATATCGCTCACGGCTGGAGAAAAAGATGGTCCATACCAGTTGTCGCGATCACGGGCAGCGCCGGCAAGACAACCACGAAAGAAATGATCGTTGCGATCCTCTCTCAATCCCGCCGGGTCCTCAAGACGGAGGGCAACCTCAATAACCTCGTGGGACTGCCCCTCACCCTGATGGGACTTGACGGCACGCATGAGGCGGCCGTCTTGGAGATGGGCACCAACACGCCCGGCGAGATCGGCAGGTTAGCCGAAATCGCCTCTCCAGACATCGGCATCATCACCAATATCGGCTACGCTCATCTGGAGGGTCTAAAAACCCTCGATGCCATCAGGGACGAAAAAGGCGCCCTTCTGGAACATCTCGGTTCCAAAGGAATCGCCGTTCTGAATCGCGACGACGAACAGATTCGCATTCTGGAAAACCGCTTTGCCGGCCGCAAGATAACCTATGCCGTGGAAAGCGAGGCTGATGTGACAGCCGGTGCAATCAGCACCTCCCCTTCTTTGACGACCTGTTTCACACTCGTAACCCCCAGAGGAGAGGCAGACGTGACAATCCCTGCGGTGGGGAGACACAGCGTCTCTGACGCTTTGGGAGCCGCTGCCGTTGCCCTAGCCATGGGTGTCGAGAAAGAGGACATCGTCTCGGGTCTTTCATCGTTCGCGTCCGTCTCGGGGCGGCAGCAGATTTACCGATTGGCGAACGGCTCTTTCGTCATCGACGACAGCTACAACGCCAATCCAGCCTCGGTTCGCGCCGCTTTGAGAACTCTCAAAGATCTCCGTGGAAATCACGGCGCAACAGTGATATTGGGGGACATGCTTGAACTGGGCGACAGATCCTGGGAGCTGCATGAAGAGGTGGGCGAAATAATAGCCGAGAGCTCCGTAGGCATGCTTTTCCTCAGAGGAGAATTTGCGCAAGCTACAACCAGCGGGGCAAGAAGAAAAGGGCTCGCCGACGATGCGATCCTTATCGATTGCCCGGCCGCTGAGATCGTTTCCCGGCTTCGTAATCAACTGCGTCCGGGAGATTGGGTGCTGGTGAAGGGTTCCCGGCGCATGAAGATGGAGGAGATCGTCCAAGCGATCATCACCGGGATCGGTCTCGCCTCCAACGAAAATGATATCGCGGGTCCAGGCATGAATACAAGGCAGCAATAAGGGGAACAAGGTGCTTTATCATTTACTATACCCGCTTCACACAACTTACTCGTTTCTGAACGTCTTTCGTTACATCACGTTCCGGACGATCTACGCTTCGATTACGGCGCTTCTGATCTGTTTCATCATGGGCCCTTGGCTGATCCGCAAACTGCAGGCCATGCGCATCGGTCAGACGATCCGCGATGACGGTCCCGAGAGTCACCTCTCCAAGGAAGGGACCCCGACGATGGGGGGCATCCTCATCATCTTTGCCGTCGTTACATCGACGCTCCTGTGGGCAAACCTCACTGTAGATTTCATCTGGCTGGTCCTTTTGGTCACGATCGGCTACGGACTGATCGGGTTTGTCGACGACTATCGTAAGCTCACAAAGAAAAATTCCAAAGGGGTCCCCGGCAAGGTCAGACTGGCGGGCGAGATCATCATCGCCCTTTTCGTCAGTGTCATTATCTTCACCAAACCGGGATTCAACACCTACGTCACGATTCCCTTCTTCAAAACAGTCCTGCCCGATCTGGGCTGGTTCTACGTGGCACTGTCGGTCTTCATCATTGTGGGGGCCGCCAACGCCGTGAACCTAACAGACGGATTGGATGGTCTGGCCATCGGCCCCGCGATTATCTGTTTTTCCACCTTCCTCGTTTTCGCCTACCTGGCCGGTAACATAAAGACTGCCCACTACCTGCAGATATCTTACGTGGCCGGCGCGGGTGAGCTGTCTATCTTCTGCGGCGCCATCGCGGGGGCAGGGCTCGGCTTTCTATGGTACAACAGCTACCCGGCCCAGGTATTTATGGGTGATGTGGGGTCCCTCTCCTTGGGAGGGGCTTTGGGAACTTTGGCCATCGTCACCAAACAGGAGATCCTGCTCGCCATCGTGGGAGGGTTGTTTGTTATCGAGACCTTCTCCGTCATCTTTCAGGTGGGCTGGTTCAAGATATCAAACGGCAAACGTATCTTCCGGATGGCTCCCATCCATCATCACTTCGAACTGAAGGGCTGGGCCGAACCGAAGGTGATCGTTCGTTTCTGGATAATCTCCATCCTGCTCGCACTGGTTGCTATTTCCACGCTCAAGCTGAGGTAAAAGATGACAGGAGAATTGAAGGACATAAAGGTTTTGATCATCGGCCTGGGAAAGACGGGGCTGGCGACAGCCCGTTTTTTTGCGCGCCGGGGAGCCGAGATCGTCGTGACCGATGAGAAGACCCCTGCCGCACTAGGTGAGGCCTACGGTGAGATAGAGGCGCTGAGGAAGGGCGCTTTTGTTGCTTACGGAAGCGGTGCTCTTACCGGCGTCAACCTGGTGGTGCCGTCGCCCGGCGTGCCGCCGCGTAACGCCCTGTTAGCCGAATCCGTAAGGAAAGGCATCCCCATCCAGAGTGAACTGGAAGTGGCTGCCCGCCGGATTCGGGTGCCCATCATTGCGGTTACGGGAACCAACGGCAAAACCACGACGACAACCCTGATCGGAAAGATTCTCGAAGCTTGCGGCAAAAAGGTCTTTGTCGGGGGCAATATCGGAAATCCCCTCATCGGCTACCTGGACGGCCCTCAGGACGACGACTACATCGTCTGCGAGGTGAGCAGCTTCCAGTTGCAGTGGGCTGAATCCTTCCGCCCCCAAGTGGCGATTCTTCTCAACACCACCTGTGACCACGTTGATTATCATGGCTCTTTCGAGGCCTATCGTCTCGTCAAAGAGAGCGTTTTCCGCCACCAACAGAAGGGAGATTTCGCGATCCTCAACGCCACCGATCCTTCTACGGCCAGGCTTTCCGAAAGTCTCTCCGCGGGAATCCTCTTCTTCAGCTCCATCCGCAAGGCAACGCCGGGGATTTTCCTCGAAGGCGGTGATATCGTCCAACAGGACATCTCCGGAAAGCGCGAGGCTTATCCTCTTTCCATGATCAAGATCCCCGGGAAACACAATATCGAAAACGTCATGGCCTCTATCCTCGCCACGCGGGTCTGCGGCTGCAGTCCTGACGGGATAGAGAAGGCTGTTGCGGAGTTCAAAGGAATGCCCCATCGCATCGAGTACGTCGCCGAGAACCGCGGCGTCCGTTTCTACGACGATTCCAAAGGCACCAACGTGGGGGCGGTGCAGCGGGCACTGGAGACGTTTCCGTCCCCGATCATCCTGCTTCTGGGTGGCCGCGACAAGGAAGGTGATTTTGAGACCCTGAGACCTCTCATCAGGGAGCGGGTCCGGGAGCTCATTATTTTCGGCGAAGCCCGCGAAAGGATCGATTCTTTAGTGGGAGGAGTGGTTAATACCGCCCTCATGCCGACACTGAAGGAGGCAATCATGCTGGCGTGGGGAAAATCCCGTGCCGGCGATGTGGTCCTATTATCGCCCGGCTGCGCCAGTTTCGACGAATTCTCCGATTACAAGGCGCGCGGTCGTTTTTTCCAGGAAGTGGTCAGGAGCTTACCCGATGAAG
>JAQULV010000013.1 GCA_028718405.1 Smithellaceae bacterium | reverse complement strand
CCCCCGCAAACCGGCAGTTCCGCGTGCTTGCTGCCGGCCGAACCGTCTTTTTAAGGCTTGCTTTATTCGTCAACTATTGTATTTGATAAAACATTGTTCAGGATCGGCTGGTCTCGGCCCCGCCGGACGTTTGACGCTTGTCCGTAAAGGGCGGGATCAAAGTCCGCAGAGGAAAAATGCGTAGGACCTTTCGGAGGTTTCAACACGGATATGTTTAACGATGTCTACCGCGGCAAAAAGGTACTCGTCACCGGCCATACGGGATTCAAGGGTTCCTGGCTGGCCCTGTGGCTTAGAGAATTGGGGGCGGAGGTGGTCGGCTACGCCCTGGCCCCTCCCAGCGTTCCCAGCAACTTTGAGGCTTGCCGCCTGAAAGAGAAGATCGTCAGCATCGAAGGCGACGTCCGCGACCTCGATCATCTTCTGGAGGTGTTCCGGAAGTACGAGCCCGAGTACGTCTTTCATCTGGCCGCCCAGGCCTTGGTGCGTCCCTCGTACCAGGACCCGAAACGGACCTTCGACACCAATATAGGCGGGACGGTGAACGTCATGGAGGCCGTGCGGCTCACCCCCAAGGTCAGGGTCGTTGTCAATGTGACCAGCGACAAATGTTACGAAAACCGCGAGTGGCTCTGGGGGTACCGTGAAAACGACCCCTTGGGCGGTCACGATCCTTACAGTGCCTCCAAAGGCGGGGCGGAGATCGTCTTCTCGGCCTATCAGAGATCGTTCTTCCGCAAGGGTTCCGCGGGTCGCGAGATCGGTGCCGCCTCGGCCCGGGCGGGTAACGTCGTCGGCGGCGGAGATTGGGGGACGGATCGACTGATTCCGGATTGCATCCGCGCCTTGAGCGCAGCTGCCGTCATCGACATCCGCAATCCCCTGGCGATCAGGCCCTGGCAGCATGTCCTGGAGCCGCTTAGCGGCTACCTTCTTTTGGGTGCCAGGCTGGGAGAGGATCCGGAGGCGTTCAGTGGCGCCTGGAACTTCGGACCTGCCGGAGACGATCAGCTCAATGTGAAGGAGGTCGTCGATCGCGTGGTCAAGCTCTGGGGTAAAGGTTCCTGGCGCGACGTCTCTGTCCCCGGTGCGCTCCATGAAGCGCGGACACTGGCGCTCTGCTGCGACAAAGCGCTGGCACAGCTCCGGTGGCAAAGCACCCTCAGCATCGAGGAAACGCTCGCGATGCTCGTCTCCTGGTACCGGGACTATTATGAAAATAGACAGGGACCGGATATGTATGATAAATGTTGCGCCCAGATAGAAAAATACGTGGCCTTCGCAAAAGAGCGCCGCATGAGATTGAGTCTGTAAAAAAGGATGGGAAGGGATCAGGAACTGCGCAAACAGATACTGGAGTTGGTAGCGCTCTACCACAAGGAGAAATTTACGGCGAAAGGTTTCGAGCCCACCCACGATCTCGTCCATTACGCGGGGCGCGTTTTCGACGAGAAAGAACTGCAAAACCTAGTCGACGCGAGTCTGGATTTCTACCTTACCGCGAACCGCTATGCCGAGGCCTTCGAGGCGGATTTTGCCGCCTATCTGGATCTGGACAATGCCCTGCTGGTTAATTCCGGATCGTCGGCAAACCTCGTGGCCGTTACCGCCCTCACCTCTCCGAAGCTGGGAGAGCGGCGCCTTAAACCCGGCGACGAAGTGCTCACCGTCGCGGCCGCCTTTCCCACCACCGTGGCGCCCCTGCTCCAGAACGGACTCGTGCCCGTCTTTGTCGATGTGAATCTGGGCGACTACACCGCCATCCCGGAGCGGCTCGCCGACGCCGTCGGCCCCAAAACCAAGGCGATTGTCATGGCCCACACGATGGGCGTGCCGTTCCAACTGGATAAAGTGATGGAGCTCTCGAAGGGTCACGACCTGTGGCTCATCGAGGACAACTGCGACGCCCTGGGGTCCCGCTACGACGGACGGCTCACCGGCGGGTTCGGCCATCTGGCGACGTTTTCCTTCTACCCTGCGCACCACATCACCATGGGCGAGGGAGGCTGCGTCGCCACCAATGATGAAGACCTCGCGAGAACCGCCCGTTCCGTTCGCGACTGGGGGAGGGACTGTTACTGCGCGGGGGGGGAGAACAACACCTGCGGGAAACGTTTCGGGCAGCAATTCGGAACGCTCCCCTACGGCTACGATCACAAATACGTGTACAGCCACGTCGGCTACAACCTGAAGGTAACGGATATGCAGGCCGCCATCGGCTGCGCCCAACTCGAAAAGCTTCCGCTGTTCATCGCCAAGCGCAAAGAGAACTTCAAAAAGCTTACGACAATCCTGAAACCTTACGAGGATCGCCTGATCCTTCCTGTGGCCACGCCGCATTCGGACCCGGCGTGGTTCGGCTTCGTCATCACCGTCCGCCGGGATGCGGGGTTCTCGCGCAACGACCTCACGCGTTTTCTGGAGGCGAACCGCATCGAGACGCGCAACCTTTTCAGCGGGAACCTGCTGCGCCACCCGGCCTTCACCGATTGCCATCACCGCATCGCGGGGGACCTTGCCAATACCGATACGATCATGAATCAGACTTTTTTTATCGGCGTCTATCCGGGGCTCGATGATGAACGACTGGAATACGTGGGAGACGTCTTTCAGAGGTTCATGGCGGGAGAACGCCTCCAGGCGTGAGCGGGGAAGGAACATGGCCGTAGCACAAAAAATCCGCTGCCGGGTAGATAAGATCCATTGTCATGGCCCGGGTGTCTATACGCTTATCCTTAGCCCCGAGCGCCGGCTGCCTAAATTTCGCGCGGGCCAGTTTCTTCACCTGGCTCTGGACGAGTATGACCCCAGCGATTTCTGGCCCGAATCGCGGGTCTTCTCCATTGCCAGTTCGCCGGAGGAGCGCGGAAGGCTCGTCCTCTCCTATTCAGTGAAGGGAAGATTCACCGCCCGTATGGAGAAGGAGCTGGTCGAAGGAAAAGGCGTATGGGTGAAGATGCCCTACGGGGATTTTGTCATCTCGGGCGGTTCCGACACGGTCCTGTTTGCCGGCGGCACGGGCATCACCGCCTTCACGGCCTTTCTGGGAAGCCTGGGTCCCGACCTGGACCATGATGTCTATCTCGCTTACGGCGCGAAGAACTGCGGCTTGCATATCTATCGTGATGCCATAGACGATTTTACGGCAAAGACGCCGCGCCTCCGCGTATTCTATTTCACCGAGGGGGAAGATGGCGCAGAAGGGATCGAGCGCGGCTGCCTTTCCGTCACGGGGCTCTGGCAGAGGATCGCCGCGCCTTTGTCCTGCTGCTATTATATTTCGGGACCGCCGGCGATGTTGAAGCGGATCTCGGAAGATTTGCGCGATAAAGGCGTTCCGGCCGAGAAGGTTCGGATCGACGCCTGGGAGTGAAAAAGATCAATGATGAAGGAGTTTCGATGAAGGAAAACATCCCAGTGGTGATACTCTGTGGCGGCATGGGGACGCGCCTGCGCGAAGAGACGGAATTCAAGCCTAAGCCCATGGTGGAAATCGGAGGCAAGCCCGTCGTCTGGCATATCATGAAGATTTATGCCCATTACGGTTTCCGGCGTTTCATCCTCTGTCTGGGTTACAAAGGCGGCGTCATCAAGGACTACTTCCTGAACTACGAAGCGGCCAGCAACGATTTCACGATCCACCTGGGAAAGAACACCCGGATCTCCTTCCAGAGCAACCACACGGAACAGGATTTCGAGATTACCCTGGTGGATACGGGCCTGCATACCATGACCGGGGGAAGGGTAAAACGCATCGAGCCTTACATCGACACGAAGACCTTCATGGTCACTTACGGCGACGGTCTCGCCGACGTCGACCTGAAAAAACTGGTCGCCTTCCACAAAGCGCACGGGAAGATCGCGACTCTTACCGCCACGAGAGCGCCTTCCCGTTACGGCATTCTCGATCTGTCGGAGAACGGGAAGGTCAACAGCTTCCGCGAAAAGGCGCAGGCGGAGTGGATCAACGGCGGGTTCTTCGTCTTCAACCGTGACGTCTTCCGCTATCTTGATGCGGACTGCATCCTGGAGCGCGCCCCCATGGAGAGGCTTTCCTCCGAAAGTGAGCTGATGGCCTTTTCCCACAGCGGTTTTTGGATCGGCATGGACACCTACCGGGAATACGAAATGTTGAATCAAATGTGGGATTCAGGCGATGCACCCTGGAAGACCTGGTAGTGGGAAAAGAGGGATGGATAGTGGACGATAGTGTCACCTTTGCGCGGAAAATCCGGGCGCACGCCTTGCGGATGGTTCACGCGGCAAATGCTTCTCACATAGGTTCCTGCCTGAGTGCCGCGGACGTCATCGCGGTCCTCTACAGCAGGGTATTGAAAATCGATCCCGCCGTTCCTTTAGATCCCGAGCGGGATCGCTTCATACTGAGCAAGGGACATGCAGCGGCCGTTCTGTATGCAGCGCTGGCCGAGCGGGGGTTCATACCTTTATCCCACCTGGAGACTTACTGTCGGGACGGCGCCGTGCTTTCCGGTCACGTTACAAGCCACGGGATCAGCGGCGTGGAGGTCTCGACGGGATCTTTGGGACACGGACTGCCGATCGCCTGCGGCATGGCTCTGTGCGGCAAGCGGGAGGGGAGCTCTTACCGGGTATTCGCGATGCTGGGCGACGGCGAGCTGGACGAAGGGTCCAATTGGGAGGCGGCCCTCTTTGCCCCTCAACACGAACTGGACAACTTGGTCGCAATCGTCGATTACAATAAGATACAAAGCTTCGGACATGTGAAGGACGTTATCGGTCTGGAGCCTTTGTTCGACAAATGGCGGGCGTTCCGTTGGGCCGTGCGCGAAGTCGACGGGCACGATCATATGCAGGTGGAGCGCGCGCTGGCCGGCGTCCCTTTCGAACACGGGAAGCCGAGCGTCGTCATCGCACACACGGTAAAGGGCAAAGGAATCAGCTTCATGGAAGATAACCTCGCGTGGCATTACAAATCGCCTAACGCGGAACAGTTGATAAAAGCCCTGGGCGAATTGGAAGACAAGAAATGAGAACGACCTTTATCGAGAGCCTCTGTACCCTGGCGGAAAAGGACGAAAGGATCTGGTTGCTCACCGGCGATCTGGGCTATTCGGTGCTCGAGCGATTTGCCGATCGTTTTCCCGGGAGGTATGTAAATATTGGTGTTGCCGAGCAGAATATGGCGGGCATCGCCGCTGGATTGGCCCTGTGCGGCAAGAAGGTCTTCATCTATTCGATTGCGAACTTCCCCGTCATGCGTTGCCTGGAGCAGATACGCAACGACATCTGTTACCATAATCTCGATGTGAAGATCGTTTCCGTGGGAGGCGGCTTCTCTTATGGGTCGGCGGGATACACGCATCACGGCGTGGAAGACCTGGCCGTCATGGGGGCGATGCCTAATATGAAAGTGATCGTCCCCGGCGATCCGGTGGAGGTGCGGATGGCGACGCGCGCCGTTGCGGAATGTCCCGGGCCTTGTTTCCTGAGATTGGGAAAAGGCGGAGAGGCCATTATCCATGGCGCGATCGCGGACTTTCCGATCGACAAAGCGATCTGGCTGTGCAGAGGCGAGAACGCATGTATCATCGCTTCCGGCGCCATATTAGGTGAAGCGGTTCAAGCTGCGCAACTCCTGGAGGCAAAGGGTGTGAAGGCGTCGCTCGTCAGCATACCCACGATAAGCCCCATAGATGAGGGAACGATCGGAGAGATTGCACGTTCCCATAAGCTGATCGTTACGGTAGAGGAGCATTCATGCCGCGGGGGACTGGGGGACGCCGTGGCGCGGATCGTCGCCTCCGGTTTCCGACAGTGCCTGCTCTTGCAGGTCGGTATCTGCAATACCGGCAGTGCCACTGTGGGGTCTCATTCCTACCTGCGTGATGAAAATCTATTAAGCGGCAGCCATATCGCGGATGCCGTTACCGGGGCCTTGAGAAAACTGATGCGAACTCCCGGCAAGGATAGGTGATCCTGTATGGGTTCCCGTTTGCAGGCCGACCTGGAATACATCTTTGCACAGACCCAATCCCTTTGGAATGAATTGAAGGAAACGAGGATCTTTATTACCGGGGGGACAGGTTTTGTCGGCTGCTGGCTTCTCGAGAGCTTCCTCTACGCAAACGAAGAACTGGGTCTGAATGCGCAGGCGATTGTCCTGACCAGGGACGGGCAGGCTTTTCGGAAGAAGGCCCCGCACCTCGCGTCCCGCCCGGCCATCAGCCTCCATGAAGGAGATGTCCGGTCCTTCTCTTTTCCTAACGGCGAGTTTTCCCACGTCATTCACGCGGCGGCCGATGCCAGCCCGCAGGTGGGCGTGGATGATCCCCTTACGAGTTTCGACACGATTGCGGCGGGAACGAGGCGCGTTCTTGAGTTCGCGAGGACGTGCGGCGCGGGAAAGTTTCTCCTGACGAGCTCCGGCGCGGTATACGGGAAACAACCGCCGCCGCTCACTCACCTGAGCGAGGAATACAGCGGTGCCCCTGATACCTTGGGGGAGCGCTCGGCCTACGGGGAGGGGAAACGTGCCGCTGAATTTCTCTGCTCGGCATATGGAAGAACTTATGGGATACAGACAAAGATCGCGCGCTGTTTTGCCTTTGTCGGTCCTTATCTGCCGCTCGATGCCCAATACGCGATCGGCAACTTCATCGGCGATGGGATCCGCAGAAGACCCGTTCATGTAAAGGGCGACGGAACGCCCTACCGGTCCTATCTCTATGCGGCCGACCTGGCCGTGTGGCTCTGGACGATACTTTTCCTGGGCAAGCCGCAGCGGGCCTATAACGTGGGGTCGGAGGAGGCGATCTCTATTGCCGATCTCGCCTCGACGGTGGCAAAGGCCTTCGGGTCCGAGTCACGGGTCGTCATCGACGAGAAGGCCGAGGGTTCTTCTCTTCCCGAGCGCTATATTCCTTCCACGGCGAGAGCGAGGGAAGAACTGGGGCTGCGACAGAATATCGATCTGGAAGAAGCGATAAGAAGGACCATCAACTGGCACGGCGTGGAACCAGCCGAGACCTGAGACCATAGGGCCGACAGCGCCAAGCGGAGTCGGAGTTGACAGGTGTTGGGAGAACATTATAACCCTTTCCGAGGAGGGACATTCATTATGTGGACTATTCGCGGGCATTATGCGTGATCTGAAGGATTTCTCAAGACGGGAATGGCGCCGCTGGAAGCCGCTGGATCATTTTATGATCCAGATCTGCAACGACGGCTTGCAGGGTCTCTTTGTAAAATGGAAGCCGCGCGGCTACAGTGAGTTCCTCCGCGATGCCGGTCGTCTGCAGGGGAAGAATGTCGGGCTCGTCGTTGCCTATGAACAGCCCTGGGCCCTGGGGTGGTTATTGAAGATGGCGCAGCGGCATCTCACCGATGGAGCGCTGCTCGTTTTCGACAACTCCCGCAACAAGCAGGTGCGGAAAGAAATCGAGCTCGTATGCCGTCGATACGACACGCTCTACCTGCCGCTGCCTTTCAACCCGACACGGCATCCCAATCGCTCGCACGGCATGGCGATGACCTGGATATTCAGGAACGTGGTCCAAACCCTAAGACCAAAGATGTTTACCTATATCGACCACGACCTCATTCCCATTGTCAAAACTGACCTGGGAGGCATCCTGGCCGGCCAGCCGTTTTACGGGGTTCTCAACGCGAGCCCTTGGGCGTGGTCTCTGTGGGCAGGGTTCTGTTCGTACGATTTTCCCGCGGTCGATGGTCTGAGTTTGAATTACCTCAACGATTTCTCCATCGGCCTCGATACGGGAGGTCGCAACTGGCCACATCTTTATTGCCGATACGATCGCTCGCAGCTGCGCTTCGCGTCGCAGAGGGACGCGGAGATCACGGTTCCGGAACGGGGGATTTCGGGAAAGTTCACCGTCATCGATGACAGGTGGCTCCACATCGGCGCTGTGGGCTACAGCGACGCCTTTCGGAAGGAAGCCGATCTGTTCGAACGAATTGCGAAGGCTTCGTACGATGGAGTGCCATTGCAGGTGGAGACTACGAAATAAAGAGACCGTCGGCGGTCTGAGGAATTAGTGAAACCTGAGCGATCCTACAAGATAGCAGTGGTCGTCCCCAGATACGGTCTGGCGGGAGGGACCGAGCAGTACGCGGCCGAATTGACGGAAAGGCTTGCCCGCAATGAGGACTACGAAATACATGTGCTGGCCAACCACTGGCGGGCGACCTCGGAGCGCATCACCTTTCACAAGGTCCCCATCATCTCTTTCCCAAAATACCTCACGACGCCCAGCTTCGCTTATCTGGCCGGACGGAAGATAGAACGCATGGGTTTCGATCTGGTCCACGCCCACGACCGGATCTTCTCCGCCGATGTCTTCACCATGCACGGCATTCCCCATCTCAGCTGGGTACGGGAGATCCGCCGAAAAAGGCCCAGCCTCTTTGACTTGGCAACGGCGCAGGTAGAGAAAAGGCTCGTCTTGTCTTCTCGATGCAACATCTTCATCTCCGTCTCGCATCTCGCACAGGAAAAGTTCACGGAGGTGTATCCCGTTGCCGCTGAGAAACTCAGAATTGTTCCTCCGGGCGTTGACGTCGCTGAATTTGAAAGGAAAGACCGAACGCTATGCCGCCGCGAGACAAGAAACCGCTTCCATATCGGCGCGGACGATCTTCTGATCCTCTTTGTGGCCATGAACTTCGAGGTCAAAGGGTTGGATGTTCTGATCCAAGCTCTGGGCAGTTTCAAGAGACGTCAGGGCGGGAGTCCTCGCCTCCTGGTAGTCGGCAAGGGCAACAGCGGTCCCTACAAAGCACTGGCAATGAAGGAGGGTGTCGGGGATAATGTCGTCTTCGCGGGGATCTTGGGCAGGGAGATACTCATAGAAACCTACTTGGCGGGAGATCTCTACGTCATGCTCTCCAAGTTCGATACCTTTGGGATGGTGGTTCTCGAGGCCATGACGGCATCACTTCCCGTAGTGGTCAGTGACAAGGTGGGTGCGCAGGATATCGTCACCGCCGGGGTGAATGGCTTTATCGTTGCGCCCGATGACACTGCGGGACTTGCGGCGGTTCTGGAAAAACTGGCCGATGGCGGGCGGCGCGAAGGGATGGGGAAAGAAGCCTTGAAAACGGCCCGGGGCAACGGTTGGGATGCCGTCGCCGACAAGATGGATCGAATCTACCGCGAGCTGTTGCAGAAGAAAGGATTGTAGGAGGTAGGGTCTTGCCCGATAAGAGATGCGCCGAGCTGTCCGTTGCCATCATTTGCTGCAACGAAGAGGAGAACATCGGCCCCTGTCTGGAGAGCGTGAAATGGGCCGACGAGATCGTGGTCGTCGATTCGGGGAGCACCGACAGCACGCCGCAGATCTGTCGCGACTACGGGGTGCAATTCCACACGGAGCCCTGGAGGGGTTTTTCCGCGCAGAAGAACAGCGCCGTGTCCAAAGCCACCAAACCTTGGGTTCTGAGCCTCGATGCCGATGAGCGGGTCACTCCGGCATTGCGCTTTGAAATCGAGAATGTCATCGGAAGCGGTGACGCCAAGGACGGTTACTTCATCGCCCGAAGGAATTTCTTCCTGGGAAAATGGATCAGGCACTCCGGTTGGTATCCGGACTACAACCTCCGTTTGTTCAAAAGGGGCAGAGGTACCTTTCGCAAACGCGAGGTCCACGAGGCAATCGAGCTTGAAGGGGTATCGGGACATCTTAAAAACCCCATGGAACATTACACCTACAAGTCCATCGGCGACTACATAGCGCGCCTGGATCGTTACTCCACCCTGGCGGCGCGGCAGCTCCAGATTGAGAAGAAGAGGGCGCGCCTGGACCACATCATCTTTCACCCGGGCTACACCTTTTTCAATATGTACGTCATGAGAGCCGGCTTTCTCGACGGATACTACGGCCTTATCCTCTCCATCTATTATTCCTTTTATACCTTTTCCAAATACGCTAAACTGAAAGAGTTGAACAGGAACTGAAAAAAAAAGGAGAACGCCATGAAACGGATGAAAAGACTCAGTCTCTGCATATCGGTGCTTGTCGCAATGATCCTTTTTTCCGCCTGCGAACACTACGAGCGACAGGTGGTTCCTTTCAAGCTCCCTTCCGCCTACCCCAATGTCGTTGAGGTGGCCGATGCCTCGCTTGCCGCGAAGGCCTATGAAGATTCCAAAGAGGCGCAGGCGGCCTTCGGCTTTGATATCCGCGGCGCGGGGATACTGCCCGTACAGGTGATCTTTGACAACAAGGGGCGCCACCCCTTGGAGATCGTCTCCGACCAGACCTTCCTGGTCGATACGGAGAGCAACCTTTGGCCGGTGATGGATGCAAAGCTCACCTACGATCGCATCGCCCGGAAGACGGAGTTGGGCGAGCTCGCGCCGCAGGCGGGGAAAATGGGCGCTATTGGAGGCGCCGCGGGAGCGGTGATCGGCGCCGCCATCGGCATCGTGACGGGTCATAACGTGGCGGAAACGGCCGCGAAGGGCGCCGCCGTCGGCGCGGCGATCGGAGTGGCCAAGGGCGGAGCCGAGGCGCTTTCCGATCCCGATGTCCGCTATCAGATCAGGCAAGACCTGGAACACAATTCGCTGGAGAGACGGGCCGTGCGACCCCAGGAGGTCGCCTACGGCTTCATCTTCTTTCCCGGCGAGACCAAGAAGGTGAAAGAGTTGCGGCTGAAACTGCGTGCCGTCGACACAGGGGCACTCTATACCCTGGATATGAAGCTTTAAAAACCCTCCGAAATATGCAAAAAAGCGGGCCTCGGGCCCGCTTTTTTCTTGCGCAGATGCTAATTCCTATTTCCCTTTGGTCTTGAAGGTTATCTCCGCCGACTCGCGGTACTTCGAGGTTTTTCCCTTGGCGATATACTTCTCCATCTGGCCCATCTTGCGTAGTCCCGCCAGGGTCACGTAAGGATGGACCCTCAAAACGGTATTGAAAAGCGTGGCCGGAAGATCGCCGCCCGGCTTGGAGCTCAGCCAGAAGTCCACCTTGGTCTTGTTTCTTTCCAGATAGGTGAGAACAAAGGTCGACCTTAATTCGTCCATCCGTACCCTCCCCTTGCCCTCGGTATAGGGATCTTTGATGGAGTCGATCTTGACCGTCGTGATCCCTTTA
>JAQULV010000012.1 GCA_028718405.1 Smithellaceae bacterium | reverse complement strand
AGACCCCCGCTCCCCCCTCCCGAAAGTGCAGAGGAAAGACCGCTGGTCAGGCCCGAAAGGGCACCCGCTACGCCTTTGCCTGTTGCTGCCATGCTGTTCATTGGAACCAATATTGATATCAGGAAGGTTCCTACTACCAAACAAATTAAATTTGATCTCTTTTTCATTCCGCCCCCTCAAGATCTGAAAGGTTTTCCTGTGATGCACAAGCACTGATCTTCTAAAAATTCAGGCCTTATGCGTCTTTGCCTTCCATTCTGGATGCACCGCAGTTTCGTTTAGATTTATACATTTACCAAAATTGATTAAGCCAATCAAGCATAATGTTGAAATAACGCTTTTTACTTATAATTTTTTCCTCCAGTAGTCGAGGTCGATCATTGAGATACTGCCGATACATTGTCGCACGATATTCAGCTATTACGCTAGCTTGCTATCCTTTTCTAACTAATTTCTTGATCTTATCTATATCGTGTACAGTTATGGTTTTTCCGGCCGTACTCAGCAGTCCCTTCTCACGCAGGTTTCTGAATTCCTTGTTAACGCTCTCGCGTGTTGCCCCGATCATGCTCGCAATCTCACTTTGCGTCATCGAGAATGATACCCTGCCCTTTTTTACTTCGTCCTGACAATACAGTTCCGCGAGATCAACGATCCTTTTAAGCAGTCGCGAGGAAAGGTTCAAGAATGAACTGTCCTCGAGAAAATCATCAGCCTTGCGCAGCCGAACAGAGAGGGACGATAATATTGATTTTATGGCGCTTTCATTGTTAATCACGAATGAAAAGAATTCTGTTCGGCTGAGCACGTAAAGGTTGGTTTCTTCCAGGGCTACCGCATCTGCAGATCGCGGAAGGCCGTCCAAAAGCGACATTTCCCCTAGAAAATCGCCATTTTTAAGGATGGCTAGCACGACTTCCTCGCCCAGCGAAGATTGGCGAACGATTTTTATTTTTCCTGTCACGATGATGTAAAATGCCGTTCCCTCTTCCCCACGGCGAAAAAGGACTTCCCCTTTTCTTATAAACTGCGGCTCGACCAGTTCGGCAATCCGCCTTATATCAGTCACCGAAAGATCACAAAAAAGAGGGACGTTTTTTAAGAATATCTCTGGTCTCCCCATGTCTACTCTCCACACCTCTCTTGTAAGCCGCAAATGGACATTTTAAAATATCTTGCTCGAACACGGTAAATCAGCCCTCTGTGTTGAGGCCAGTTATTCATCTAGATTGTGTGATCGTTGATTATTTTTCAGACTTTCGGCGGCTCGGCGATCTTACGGGAGATCCGTGGCTTTCCGTCCCCCCTTCGCAGAGGGTTTGGCTTTTTCCGGTCGGATAGTGTTTATACAAAATTTTTCTTTCCAGCAAGACATTTAGACGACTTTATGTGAGAATTTTCACATTTATATTATGATATGTTTCACAAAGAGGGCCCTATTCCATCCTAAGGAGGCAGCAAAGGTCCTGTAAAAACGCCGAATCTTCATCCCCGGCACAGTGGATAAATGCTGTTACCTAAGGGCGTCTTATAAAAATGATGGTAATCCCTGAGTCCGTCCAGGTCGGCTCCCCATCTCCAACCCAAGCCCAAAAAATCTTGGCACGGAGGATAATCGGGACTCAGGACTCCGTTCCTGCCAGCTTCATAGACAGCCCCTTCCGGACTGATCCGTCCGTCATCGTAGACTGCCGGATTTAAGAGGGGATTTATATCGATGGCCCTACCCAAGGCATGAAGCGAGAGTCGGTTCGTTCCCGCCACAAGGCGATAGTTGAATGCAGAGGTGTTGTTGGCCTTCATAGACGTCTCGTCATCCCAACCGTATGCGACAATCGGGACACATTGACCGATTGGAAATTTGATTGCAATGGCACGAGAAAAAATTTCTCTGACATCAGAAATAAGTTCCCGATGCAGGACCAATTGTCCCCGGTGGATCATACCGTCGAAAGAATAATAATCAACGGAGAGAAGGGAAAGAGTCTCTATCACTTCCCATGGTGCGCTTGTCTGCGCAACCGCATCGGAAAAACTCATTTCACTGTCCAGTATAATTTTCGTCATCTCTCCTACCCTATCGCCCAGATAAGATTTTTTTCGTCCGAGTTATAATCCTTTCCAGATGTTCGTTGCCTATAGACACCTCGCGGTAGATGTCCTCCACATCTGTGCCTTTCAGTCTGTCAAAATCCCTCTGGTCGGGGAGAACAATAACACCCCCCATATCGATTACCCCGGGGCTCACGAGCACCCTCTTTTCGTCGCTCCGAAAATAGGCATCCGGTCGGTGCTTGCCCCTTGGAAAAATGATAAGCTGCCAGAAATTATCTCTCTTCCGACAACAGGCATTTAACATCCGACCTCCTTTTTGAGGATCTTCGCTTTCCATCGCGAAGATGATTCCTTGAACAATCTTTTTGACATCCCGTTTCTCATCACCCCTGGCAACGAGTATCGCCCTCCCCTTACGGCTAATGTTTCTTAAAATCGTCCTTCCTTCTTTAATTGCGATATTCCCTTCGTCGCCCTTGATATCATCCTCAACGGGAAGGCTACCTGCGGGAATCGCTTGGAAATGAAGATGGTCCGGAATCGACGCGCCACAGGTCGGACCGTTGTAAAGGAGCAGATAATCTGGCCCCATGTCAGCAGCCAGCTGCAGAAAAATGTCCATGTGGCTCTCAAGGGATTGAGGTATATGATTCCTGTGGCAGATCGTATAATGAGGATAGAATATCGGCGCCGGATTACACAGAATCTGACAATCACCCTCCAGATCGATTCCCCTTTGCTCCTTAGGCAGATTAGCCTGACAGAGGAGGCACGGTCTTGACGCCAATGAGACCAGGTCGATCTTTGCCGTGGCGTTGCTTATCCTGCCGGGGTTGTGTTGCAGTATGACCGAAAAATTGTTGCATTCTACCGTCCGCCTGCGACATTCATCAAGTGCCTCCAAGCCATTTTTCAACAATTCCCAAACCCGCCTCTGCTCTTGAACCAAATCTGCAGCCCGTGCCGACAAAGTCATCTTCCTGGACAGAGATGAATAATTCATCGCCTCGACCGCAAGAATACCTATATCCCTATAACCAATTAGATGCGGGATTACTGTTTTTCCCATCCGGAAAGGTTCCTCGGAGGTGAATTTGAAACCCAGTTTTCTGTACCAGGTGAGTGCCCTTTCATTGCTCCTCATGACACCGATCCATACCCTTTTTACTTCGTGAATCGTCCGGGCGTGGTCTTCCGCTGCAATCAGTAGCCTGCCACCCAATCCCTGGCCCTGAAAATCTGGAAGCAGATAAAGGGAAGATATATAATAACGGCGGCTATCGCGGTCATACTTCGTTCTTATATAGCCCACTATCGTCCCGCCAAGCGCCTCAACTACATAACCGTATACTCCCGGCATGCGGCGCAATTCGCGGATCGCTCGCGATGAATAGTGTTCGTTAAAGAAATCGCTCAGGTCCTCTTCCGGTATGAAATGAACGTAGGTTGACAGCCATGACTGCCAGATCACGGCCCTCACCTGCTCCAGGTCCTTCTCTTCCCAAGGGCGAATATTGATTTCCATTACCTGTCGTTTGCTTGATTGATCTTCTGACGCTCGGCTATTTCAAGGGTCCGCACCCAATCTTTAAAAAGGTTGTTCCGATTTATTCTCTCTCTTGGCAGAGAAGCATCCGTGTTTCCCTGCCACCGCTTACACAAGTAGACACTTTCGTAGATCCTTCCTATCCGATACTCTCGAGAAATACGAAGGGCTGCAGCGTAATCCTCACCGTAACTCACATTGAGAAATCCGATCTTTCTGATGAGGTCTGTTCGGAAGGCGCGTGGTGCTCCCAAGCCGTTGATCCGCAAAGCGTTATTCCTGCCATTTTCATCAGTCCACTCCCGGTGGTCAATTACCCCGGGTGGTATAATGGCCATGTTTTCGTCCACCAATGTGTATGAACCGATTACCATGGCGTAATCGTCGCTACTGATAAACGAATACATTTTCCGCAGGCTGTCCAGATCGGCATAAAGATCGTCCGAATCTAACTGCACAGCGTAACGGCCGCACAGTTTAGAGTGGATGGCCTCGTTCCAGCATCCTCCGATCTGGAGCGAGAAGCTCTCCGGTACGAGATGATGAACTGCGGCATGCCGTGCGGCCATGTCGGCAACTATGTCTGTTGTGCCGTCTGTGGAATGGTTGTCGACGATGATGATATTGAAACTAAAGTCTGTCTTCTGCGAAAGAGCGCTCTTGATAGCATCGGAGATGGTCGTACGACGATTCAAGACGGGGATGACCACAGACAGTTCCACCGGGAAAGAAGTCTTTAGTTCATCAAGTTCCTTATAAATCGGCGGCAGATAAGCACCTATCCTTTTCAAATGATTCGTGGCCGCAGACTCCATCTCTTTCTGGACCGCGATATTCACCGGATCTACGTAATCAAAATGGCGCTCTCTTTTTTCCGTGCCATCTTCTTTAAGCTCTTCCTCGACCTCAAATAACACTTCAGGAACATGCTTGACTGCATAGCGCGTCGCCACTTTAAGCCTCAAGTCATAAAGCCCAGCTCGCCGGAACTCATTGTCTTGGGTCCGACCCTTTGCCTGGCGCAAGGCTTCTGTAGAAAAGAGAAGCACCGGCCCGAAATCGAAGTCATCGCGAATACTGCCCGCCTGATAGGGGATAAGATGACGGTCCTCCGCGCGACCGTTTGCATAGGCACGATAATCAGCGTATATGATCCCGACATCAGCCGCAGATGCAATATAGAGCAATCGATCAAGAGAGCCCGTGCAGGGGACAACAGGAGCGACGGGACAGACCAAAAGCACATATTCCGTACTGACCCTATCAATCACTTCGGCTAGGACGTACGATGAAGACATCGCTGGCGTCTTAAATATCTCGACACCATCGATACGGAAGGAGCGATCCGCATTCCCAACAACAAGGAGCTTCTTAACCTGAGGCGAGGCGGTATAATGCCTGACGGTCTTTTCTAACCAGGGCTGCTCGCTATAAGGATAGACAACCGTAAGCATCGTTCTATGTGTCTGAATACCGATTGAAATCGGGGTTGAGAATGCAGCTTCTATTGAGACAGTTCGGACAACCAGTGACCAATAAATGGACCATCCAAAAAGCTACGAAAAGGGCCATATACAAACCGCCGGCTAACCACAATTCGTCGTTAACGATGATCAGTATTGGTACGCAAATCCGAAGTACGTACGCGACGGAAGCCCAAAAGAGCGCGCCCAAGCCGAATTTTTCCCCTCCGTATTCAAACAGATAGTGGACACAGCCTCCCTCTAACGGAACCGGGCAGCTCTTTCCATAATAGACACAGTATCGGCAAGTCCCGGCGAAAATCACAATATACGAGAGAATCCAAAGTGCCAAATATATGCCGATCACCGACACCCCATGACGAGAGGATATCACGATGCCGTCACCAAATAGCGCCAGTAAAATAAGCGAACTTACGATCCTCGTTCTGAGATCGAAGTTAGCCAATCGTCCTTTCCTCTTAGTCTTCCACATAGTTCCTCCGCGATTTTGCGTCAGGCTGTCCCCCGGGAAAATAGATTTTTTCGTTGTCTGGACCGTGATTATTTGGCATCATAGTAAAATGGAGGTCGGAAAACAATGAAAAGAATGCTTTTGTGTCTGCCTCTTATCATTATTCTATGTGGCTGCAGTTCCCCCCTTTCCTCAGAGTGGCTCAAACAGGCCGAACCTGTCCTATCCTTCGCGGAACTTAATAGACACCCTGATGATTTACGCGGGAGGATCCTTATTCTGGGTGGGCAGATCATCGGAACGTCTGAGAGAGAGAGGGAAACCTGGATCGAAGTGCTCGAACAGTCCCTCGACTGGCGCCACAGACCTAGGGGATCAGACGAATCGCAGGGACGCTTCCTCGTTCGCGTAAAGGAATTCCTGGACCCGGCTATCTATGCTCCCGGAAGATCCATAACGGTAATCGGTGAAATGGAAGGTACGAAGGTTCTGCCGCTAAAAGAAATCTCCTATACTTACCCGGTCCTGAACGCCCGAGATTACCATCTCTGGCGGCCGGAAGAAGAACAGTCCCCCATTCATTTTAGTATCGGCGTAGGAGGTGTTATAAGATGAAAGGTCGCTGTTCTTTCCTCGTATTATTTGTCCTCATCACTTCCTGCGCCCCCTTTTCTTCATCGCTCATGCGTGCGGCGGACCAATCAATAACCCTTCCGGAAGTGAGGCAGGAACCCGCCCGCTTCCTGGGGAGCACGGTTCTTTGGGGAGGCATTATCGTCGATACCATCAATAGACCGGGCGAGACTTTGATTACGATATCACAAACGGAACTCGACATTCAAAAGAAGCCCACCCATCCCGACAAATCGTCTGGGCGCTTCATGGTGCGAACGGACCAATTCCTAGATCCGGCGATATACGATAGCGGACGTGAGGTAACTGTCATCGGAAAGGTCGCCGGTACGCAGAAACTTCCGTTGGGGCAAAGCACCTATACATATGTGGTTGTGGCCGCTGATGAGATTCACCTCTGGGAAAAGCCTATGCCTCAGATCTATATGGGGGAGCCTTGGCCATGGTACGGCTATCCCTACCTCCTGCACCAGGGACATCCCTTCTGGTGGTAACAATTTCTCATTTTTCCTTTCTCCAGCCGCCCCATTGACAGTCAAGGTACCCGATCTTATAATATAAGAAAATAAAGAGAGGATGGAAGTGTGGGGCATCATCAGGCGCCGGAACTTTTAGGTGAAGTACATGACGAAATTGAGCTTCGCGAACCGAAGAAGTATCTGGTTATTCTTCATAACGACGACTACACGACAATGGATTTTGTCGTCGAGGTATTGGCTACCGTTTTTCATAAACCCCTGACCGAGGCGACGCAGATTATGCTTGATGTGCACAGGAAGGGGATCGGAATCTGCGGCACCTATACGTACGATATCGCTTCCACCAAAATAAGCCAGGTTCATCTTTTGGCTGGTCAACGAGAATTTCCTCTCCGTTGTTCTTTAGAGGAGTCCTAATACAGTGAAAATCAGTGACAGATTGAATCAGATATTTATGGCCGCCTATGGCGAGGCTAATACGAGGCATCATGAATTTATCACGCCAGAGCATCTGCTCTACGCGTCCCTTTCGTTTGATGAATGCCTCGATATTGTACGCAGCTGCGGCGGTGATCCCGATCATCTGAAAAATACGTTGGATAGGCACCTTACCGAAACGCATCCTTCTATCGCACAGGGGAAATCCATCCAATCGCTGGGCTTCCAAAGCGTGCTCGAAAGGGCAGTCTGGCATACCTCGGCGGCTCAGAAAGAAGTTCTGGATATCGCCGACGTATACGTATCAATCTTTGATGAGAAAGAATCTTTTGCTGCCTATTTTCTACGCAAGGAAGGTTTGACGCGAATATCACTACTCAACTACATATCGCACGGGATTTCCGTTCCGTCGAATCTTGCTCCGTTGAGAAGATCATCGTTCCACGCTGATGATGATCAGTCTGAGCAAGATGAGACAGCTGATCAGGAAACGGAGGGCACGAAATTTCTCCGTGCCTTCGCTGTTGAACTGACCGCCAAGGCGAGAGCGGGCGAAATGGACCCCCTGATCGGAAGGGCCGACATCCTGGAGCGTACGGTTCAGGTACTTTGCCGGAGATACAAGAACAACCCCATCCATGTGGGCGATCCTGGCGTCGGCAAAACAGCCCTTACGGAAGGGCTGGCTCAGCGGATCGCGCAAGGTCGTGTTCCGAAGAAGCTGAAGAATGCCAAAATTTACGCCTTGGATATGGGTGCGATCCTGGCGGGAACGCGTTTTCGCGGCGATTTTGAAGAGAGGATGAAACGGGTCATCACCGAGCTTGAGAAGATGCGGAATGTAATCCTGTTCATCGACGAGATCCACAGTATTGTCGGCGCCGGTGCCGTCTCGGGCGGGTCTCTAGATGCCTCTAATATTTTGAAACCCGCATTAACATCTGGACGCCTGCGGTGCATCGGCTCGACCACGTACGATGAATATCGAAAATATTTTGAGAAGGATGGTGCTCTGTCGCGACGTTTCCAGAAGATCGATGTCATCGAGCCCACGGTAGAAGAAACATTTGATATACTCAAAGGTCTGCGCACCAAGTACGAGAACTACCACGGCGTGGCTTACACAGACGAAGCGTTGCAATCCGCGGCCGACCTCGCTAATAAATATCTGACCGACAGACGTCTGCCCGATACTGCCATAGACGCCCTAGACGAAGCCGGCGCCTTCGCCAACCTCGCTGCAGATGAGGGACAGATCCAGATCATTGATCGTAACGCCATCGAAGCCATCATCGCCAAGATGGCCAGGATACCGGAGAAAACGGTGTCATCTACCGAAGTCGTTAAATTGAAGGACCTTGAGCAGGATATTAAAAGGAACATCTTCGGCCAAGACGAGGCTGTTGAGGCCGTCGTGAGTGCCATCAAACGTTCCCGGGCCGGCTTCCGAGAACCCAATAAACCCGTAGCTTCCCTCCTTTTCGTCGGGCCTACGGGTGTGGGAAAGACCGAACTGGCCAGACAGCTCTCCCTTATCATGGGGATTCCGCTCCATCGCTATGACATGAGCGAATATCAGGAGAAGCATTCCGTGGCCAAGCTTGTGGGCGCTCCTCCCGGATACGTCGGGTACGAAGAGGGTGGCCTTTTGACCGAGGCTATTAGGAAAACCCCCCATTCCATCCTGTTACTTGATGAGATTGAAAAGGCCCATGCCGATATTTTCAATGCGATCCTCCAGGTCATGGATTACGCCACCCTGACCGATAACACCGGGAAGAAAGCCGACTTCCGCAATGTCATTGTCCTTATGACCTCCAACGCCGGCGCGCGCGACATCGGACGGCAAGTAATCGGTTTCGAAGGCCGGGTTATTAATCGAGATGCGGTATTTCCCGCCCTAGAACGCATCTTCTCGCCTGAGTTCCGTAACCGGCTCGATGGTGTCATTAATTTCAATGGGTTAAGCGATGAGGTGATTCTGTCGATCGTAAAGAAACAGATGGCTGAATTCTCAGATCAGTTAAAGGAAAAGAACGTGCGCCTCACAGTCAGTGACGAGTGCTATAGATGGCTTGCAGAAAAGGGCTATTCTCCGGAATTCGGTGCCCGTCAGATTGCCCGCCTCATCCAGGAAAAGATAAAGTCGTTCTTCGTCGATGAAATACTCTTCGGAAGACTTGTAAGCGGCGGTTGCGCCGCCGCCTTCGTCAGAGACGGGGATATATCGTTGCACATTGAGAAATAGTATAGCTATGCCCGTCTTTCGCATCACTGCCGATGGTCTCTTCCCTCCCTCAGCATGCGCCGCGCCGGGGGGAGCCCTTGCGATCGGAGGAGACCTCTCACCGGACAGGTTACTGGCGGCTTACTCCCGCGGCATCTTCCCCTGGTATTCTGAGGACGAGCCCATAATCTGGTGGTCCCCCGATCCTCGATTCGTTCTCTTCCCCGCAGACCTTCATGTCTCCAAGACAATGGGATCCTTGCTCCGCAAAGGAACATTTGAGATTACCATTGACAAAGACTTCCCTGCCGTTATCTCTGCCTGCAAGAAAAGCGAGCGACCCGGGCAGAACGGCACCTGGATTACGGATGATATGCAGGAGGCTTACATCCGGCTCCACGAGATGGGATTCGCCCATTCCGTCGAGGCGTGGAGGGATGACAAGCTTTCCGGAGGCCTATACGGCGTTTCCCTGGGAAGGTGTTTTTTTGGGGAATCCATGTTTACGCACGTCAAAGACGCCTCTAAGGCCGCCTTTATCACGCTCGTTCAAAGGCTCGACGCACTTTCCTTCACCCTGATCGATTGCCAGATGCCCACACGTCACCTGGCAAGTCTGGGGGCCGTTGAGATATCTAGAGGGCGGTTCCTGACCTTATTGGAAGGGAGTCTGCGCTTCCCCACCCTCACAGGAAATTGGGGAGCCTTATTACCGAAGTCCCAGAAGCGCGCGACATCTTAACATCAATTTCGTAAGTCCCGGAACGCGGCATGAACGTCCGCCGGCATCAAGGAGATTTCTAACCGCCGCCGGAACATGGACGAGGAATTCCTTCTTCCCCATCTCCAGACTCAGAAATCCGTAAGCACCCAGAGCCTGCATCAAGCGTTGAACGGCGGCTGAATAAAAGGCGCGCTGAAATCCTTCCCAATTGCTGTTTCTGAGACGTAGATCGTAATAGTGCCTAAGGAGCTCGCTCCTCTCTTCCGCCGACACATCGACGTAAGGGTCGTAGAGAAGCGACGCCAAGTCATAGAAAGGACTTCCCTCCCTCATACCTTGGAAATCCACGAATACGGGATTATCATCGCGGATAAGGATGTTCTTCGACTGCAGATCGCGATGAACGAGGCATCTCCCGCACATATCCATAGACAGAGCCAATTCGCGGAGCTCAGCTTCCAGTTCCGTTTCCTCAGCGGCTGTCATTTCTATTCTGCAGAGCTTGGTGAGAAAATTCTCCCCGAAGTAAGATCTCTCCCAGAGGTAAAGTTCCGGCCCAAAGGGCTGCATAAGGGAAACCGCCTCTTTCGGAAATTCATTGAGAGGAAAAGAGTGGAGACGGTCAGCCTCCCGAAGAACCTTTTCGTAGAGACGTCGTCGAACCTCCCATGGCTCACCGCGGAAGTTCCACAATTCTTCCTTGCCCGCATCTTCCATAATTATGCAGCGGTCCGCGTCATTGTGGGCAATGATATTCGGCACGGGGAAACCAATTCCCTGCAGAAAACGGGCGATAGAAACGTAATAGCCGTTCTCCTCTTTCTCCGGTCCATAGTGGATTAAGATGTAAGAATCCGGGGCTGAGACGATCCGAAAGATGCTGCGGTCGGAACCACCCGTCGCTATAGGCTCAGCCCTGAGTAGCTTATCCTCTCCAATTCCAAGGGCGATTCTCGCGAACGTAATCCACTTTGCTTCACAATCCGGCATAACTCGTCCGTAATTTCTCGTAGGCCTCAAGGGTCCCCACATCATACCAGACGCCTTCATCCAGCAAGGCACCAGCCACCTTCCCGGAATTATTCTGAAGCATCCTCACCCAACGCAGCACCACGGACTCCGCGCGCCCTTC
>JAQULV010000011.1 GCA_028718405.1 Smithellaceae bacterium | reverse complement strand
CCCCAACGACTACATGGACATCGGCGAACGCATCCAGACTACAAAACAGGCCTTCAACGTAAAGCAGGGAATCGCGCCGAAAGATTTCACAATCTCCGCACGGGCCTTGGGGATGCCGCCCCTTAAGACGGGCGCCAACAAGGGCCGCACCGTTCAGATCGATAAATTCAGAAGCGACTACTGGGACCACTTCGGCTGGGACAGGGAGACTGGAATTCCCAAACCGGAGACGCTCGCCAGATTAGGCATTGTCGGTTAGGAGGAACATATGCCATACACAATCAATTCGCAAACGTGTCTCGGTGACGGCGCCTGCAAGCGCTTCTGCCCGACCAACGCTATTTCCGGGGAAGCAAAGAAGCCACACAGTATAGATTCGGAGCTGTGCATCGAGTGTGGCGCCTGCGGCCGTGTCTGCCCCAAGGCATCCGTCTTCACCCCTTCGGGATACATCGCCACCATGACGAAACGCTCTGCATGGCCGAAACCGCAGGTCAACAACAAGAAGTGCATCTCGTGCAGCATCTGTATCGACGCCTGTCCGACCGCCTGTCTGGCCCTCAGTGGCGCTACGGGGAAGGACAAGCACGGGCACCCTTACATGAAGAACGAGAAAGCCTGCATCGCCTGCGCATACTGCGCCCATGAATGCCCCGTGGATGCAATCGTTATGGTAGCGCCCCAGCCGGCCGCCGAAACGAAGGCCTGAGACAAAGATCTCCCACCGCCGGAAGTTCCGGCGGTGGGAGAAAATGTCGTTATGGGATATTGTCGCGTAGCGGCGTGCGCGCTATTTTACCGCAAGCTTGCCCCAGGTATCGCGTAGCGGCACGATTCGGTTGAAGACGGGGGTGCCGGCTCTTGAATCCTTCAGATCCGCGCAGAAATATCCCACCCTCTCAAACTGGTACCTCGCACCGGGAGCGACATCACGGAGACCGGCCTCGACAATACAGTCGCTTAAGACCTCCAGCGAGTCGGGATTCAGCAGGCTCAGGAAATCTTCCGTATCCGCGGCTGCGGGATCGGGAATCAGGAAGAGTCTGTCGTAGAGCCGCACTTCGCAGGGTACGGCGTTATGCGCCGCCACCCAGTGGATCACGCCTTCCACCTTCCTGCCTTCAGGGAGTCCGCCCAGGGTGACGGGATCGTAGCTTACGTGCAGCTCCGTCACCTCGCCAGTGACAGCATCCTTCATGTGACTTTCGTATTTAACGACGTAGGCATTGCGGAGACGAACCTCCCGCCCGGGTCCCAGGCGTTTGTACTTCTTCGGCGGCTCCTCCATGAAGTCGTCACGCTCGATGTAGAACTCACGGGAGAAGAGAAGCTTGCGCGAACCCAGCTCGGGTTTCTGCGGATGATTGGGGCAACTCATCTCTTCGGTCTTGCCCATGGGGTAATTGTCGATGACAACCTTGAGCGGTCTGATGATACCCATGGCCCGCGGTGCCGTGTCATTGAGGTCGTCGCGTACGCAGTGCTCCAGCAGGGCGATATCGACGAGATTGTCCTTCTTGGCCACACCGATCTCCGCGCAGAACCTCCTGATCGCCTCCGGGGTATAACCGCGGCGCCTCATCCCCGCCACTGTAGGCATGCGCGGATCATCCCAGCCGGCGACGTGTTTTCCCTCCACCAGTTCGATGAGCCGTCTCTTGCTGAGGACCGTGTAGCTCACGTTCAGTCTGGCAAACTCGATCTGCTGCGGATGGTCCCAGTCGATCAGTTGATCGACGAACCAGTCGTAGAGCGGACGGTTGTTTTCGAACTCCAGCGTGCAGATGGAGT
The DNA here is from genome assembly GCA_028718405.1 of Smithellaceae bacterium. Taxonomy (GTDB): domain Bacteria; phylum Desulfobacterota; class Syntrophia; order Syntrophales; family JAQULV01; genus JAQULV01. The sequence continues at coordinate 9,400 of JAQULV010000011.1, read as the reverse complement.
GGGTGATGTGCTCCTGTGCGTCGGAGAGGCAGTGGGCGAAATCGTACATGGGATAGATGACCCACTTGTTCCCCGTCCGGTAGTGCGGCTCCCGCTTGATCCGGTAGATGATGGGATCGCGCATGACGATGAAGGGCGAGGCCATATCGATCTTGGCCCGCAGCACGTGCTTACCATCGGCGAATTCGCCGGCGCGCATCCGGGCGAAGAGATCCAGGTTCTCTTCAATGGAGCGGTTGCGGTAGGGGCTGTCCTTGCCCGGTTCGGTGAACGATCCCCGGTATTCCCTGATCTCGTCGGGGGTGAGACTGCACACGTAGGCCTTTCCCTGTTTGATCAACTCCACGGCAAATTCGTAGAGGCGCTCGAAATAATCGGAAGCATAGAAGAGCCTGTCTCCCCAGTCGAAGCCCAGCCAACGGATGTCGTTGATGATCGACTCCACGTATTTCAGCGATTCACCGGCCGGATCGGTATCGTCCATGCGGAGATTGCAGGTGCCTTCGTACTGCTGCGCGATGCCGAAGTTGAGGCAGACGGATTTGGCGTGGCCGATATGGATGTAGCCGTTGGGCTCTGGCGGAAAACGCGTGGCGACACGGTCTCCGTGGCGGCCCGTCCTCAAATCTTCGTCGATGATCTCGCGGATGAAATCGCTGGCGGCATGAACTGGTTCCATTCTCCTGCTCCTTCTGATGGGGCTGCGGCTGAAAGCCCCGTGTAATCGCCTCTCAAGACAACTGGGGAAATAGATAGCACAACTGGGACAGAGTTGGAACGGCAAAGATGAGGAAGCGGGAAAATCGCGTCTCAGTCTAAAGGAAGTTCTCCGACGATCCCGGCGATAAGCTGCCTTACGATCTCACACTGGGTCGATGACGGATAGACGCCCGCCGAGAGAGTAAGGCTACCTTGATAGCCGCTCAGTCCCATACCCAGAAGCGGCGGGATGACGGGCGGAACCAGAAGACAGGCCGCAGCCGGGGGACCTTCAAAGTCGACACGTTCGGGAATGATCGGTCCCAGGTTGGTAAGCGCCGCCTGGATGATGCCCTTTTCGAAATACGTCCGGACCGTCTTTTCCATGAACTGCGTAAGGTGCGGATAGCTCATGATTTTGAGGAGGGGAAACATACCGATGTAGGTATTGAGACCAAACCACGAGGCCTTGCGCTGACGCGAGAGAGCCGTGACCGCAGAAAGTGTCTCCGCGAAGGATTCCCGCGGGCGGGCCGAGACCCGGACAATCTCGACGGCACTCAGGTTGCACACCCCTCCCGTCTTGCCGGCAGGCAGATAACGACGGTTGTCGATCGTCGTCCAGAGACGCCAAGGCGCGTCCTTTTTACCGCCGGCCAAGGCGGCATGGACCCGGAGAACGGCCGTCATCATCACGTCGTTGATCGTCGCTCCATAGCGCCTGCCGTAAGAGACGAGTGCCGTGACCTGCCCGGCATCGAGACTGCGAGTGACAAAGGTGATGGTGTCGTCCGCCGGCTCCGTTACAACCACGGCGTTGCCGCGCGGCGGGAAGGAAGACCCAGCGGCCTCGCGCAGGTAGTTCCAAAATATCCGCGGCCGGGCGGACAGGGGAATCCTCCGCAGTACCTGATCGGCGCTCCGGTCTCCTTCGAGATTGGCAGGCGGCCGGTAGTTGGGCTCAGTGGCCAATTTCCTATAGAGAGAAGCGATGAGATCGACAATGTCCTTCACCCCGCCCGCGTCGGCAATCTCGTGGCGGAGCTTGAAGATCACCCGGTCGGCCTCCGCGGCACGGAAAAGGCAGATCCTGATCTGGGCATCGTTTGTCGGGTCGAGAGAACGATTTCGGAAAGCGCCGTAATCCTCCGCCGTATCCACCTGGAGAAACACACGACGTTCATCGCAGGCCAGTCTCTCCCAGTAAGGAATCTTTGCCGAGACAAAGCGGCAGCCGAGAACCGGCTCGGCGTCACAGGCCAGTTCCACCGCTCGGGCGAGGCGCGGCACATCGAGACGCACAGGGAATTCCATTTCCATCTGGATCATGAGCTCGGCAAAGCAACTCATGGCCGAGACGATCAGGTCCGTCTTCTCGGCGGGAATTGTAGAGGGTATTGGTCTTTCCGTCATTAGCTACCGTGGGATGCGGATTGAAGGCAACTGCCGTATCACCCTCGCTTGCGATTCAGGCAGTCTTCAGCTTTCCCACAACCTCCGCGACGGCGGAGATGGTACGGCCGATCTCTTCTTCGGTATTGAACTTCCCCAGGCTGAAACGGATCGTCCCTAGGGCAAACTCTGGTGGAATCGCCATCGCCTCCAGAACGTGGGAGACGTGGGTCGCACCGGCCGTGCAGGCCGAGCCCGCCGAGCAGCCAATGTCCAGCTTGTCGAGCTCCGCGACAATGGCGGCACCGGAGAGTTTCGGGAAAGAAACACTGAGGATATGGGGAAGACGGCTTTCGCGGTTGCCGTTTACCCGACAGTCGGGAAATGCCGCCATGATCTTATCCTCCAAAAGATCGCGCAGTGCGCCGGTCTGATCCATGAAGGAAGCCATGTCTCTGAGTCCGATCTCACCGGCCTTACCAAGCCCCACAATTCCCGGGACGTTTTCCGTTCCGTTGCGGATGCCTTTCTCTTGATGCCCGCCGTATGTGATGGGGGCGAGGTCCACGCCGCTTCTGATGAACAGCGCCCCTGTTCCTTTGGGACCGTAGATCTTGTGTCCCGCCAGCGACAGCAGCGCCACCGGCGTCTCCCGGACATCGAGCGGAATCTTCCCGACGGATTGGACGGCATCGGTGTGAAAGGCTATTTCCTTCTCGGTCGCAATCGCTGCAATGGCGCCGATCGGCTCGATCGTGCCTATTTCGTTATTCGCATGCATGATGGAGACAAGGCAAGTTCTATCCGTAATCGCCTTCCTTACATCGTCGGGATCGACGGTGCCTTGCGCGTCCACGGGAAGGCAGGTGAGTGAAAAACCTTTCGCCCCCAGGAAGCGGCAAGTGCTGAGGACCGCCGGGTGTTCGATGGTGGAGGTGATAATGTGGTTCCTTCCGGAGGGTGCGGCAAGGGCCGTCCCCAAGACGGCCAAGTTGTCGGCCTCGGTGCCGCCGCCGGTGAAGACGATCTCAGAGTTATCGGCGCCGATGAGCGCCGCCACCTGGGCCCTTGCCCTCTCTATTGCTTCCTTGGCACTGCGCCCGAAGGCGTGGCCGCTGGAGGGGTTTCCGAAGTGATAGCCGAAATAACGCATCATCGCCCCCATGACCTCGGGGTCGGCGGGCGTTGTGGCGGCGCAGTCAAGATAGATCGGTTCCATACATTCCTTCTCTAGCTGAGGTTCTGATAAGCCTCGGGCGGGAGCTTCTCTCCCAGCGCCAAGTGACACAGATCGCTGATCATAAGAGTCTCCAGCCCCTGCCGCCGGCATTCGCCGCAGAGCGCGTCAAGACACATGGGGCAGAGAAAGACCATGGCTTCAGCACCGTGGTCTTTGGCATCCTCTACATTCAGTTTCTGATAGGCCGGATACCTATCTCCCCGCTGCATGAACCCCTTCATGGACTGGCCGCAGCAGAGGGCATGCTCGCGGTCGTAACGGCGCGACACCCGCTCGCAGCCGATGAGGGCGAGGATCTCGTCGAGCATCCCTTCCTTCGCGGACGTGAGGCGCGAAGCGCATGGTCTCTGGTAGGCGATCTTCTTTGCCAGGGGTTTGATGCGCGCCCGGTTGTCTTTCAGATAATCCCGGAGATGCTCGAAGATATGGATAGGGCGGAAGGGAAGATCAATTCCCAAATGCGGCGCCACGTCGGCCATAAGTGCGTAGCAGTCGTCGTGAACGAAGACGATCTCTTTTGCACCCAGCGCGGCGTAGCGCTCGATCAGAGGTCTCGCTCCCTCCTCCATGAAGGTATGGTTCCCGATATGGGGATAAAGGACATTGCAGAAGAAGAATCTTCCGCGTACGACGTCCATGCCGGAAAAGATCGGACCCTGAAAGGCCCAGGGAACGATGGGCTCGATGGTGCAAAGCGAAAGGACCTTCTCGCTCTTTATTTCTGGAGATTTGAACTCGCCTTTGGGCGTAAAACGCTCATGCACAGCGGAGACGATCACAGGATCGACGTAGTCGCCCTTCTCTTCCATCCGCCCGACGATGAGGTCGAAGGGACGGGCACTGCGGGGACATAATTCGTTACAGGCAAAGCAGGTGATGCACTTGGAAAGCCATCCGGGCTTCCCGCCTTTGATCAGGCCTTCGAATTCCGCCGCTCCCTGCGCAGCGTCGAAATCGAGGTAAGGACAGCTTGAGAGGCACTGGCCGCAGAGATCGCATTTGCCCTTATCGAACATGACTCCTCCTCACCCGTTTCACAGTCAAAAGGAAATCCCCCATTCCTTGCCGACATGGGGGATTATCTAGCGTAATTTTCGCCGACGGTCAATCCTCTCTGATCACGATCCCTGCCGCAGAAAATGCGGCGGCGTTTTCGATCCACTTCCCTTCAGTCACCCATTTTTCGGTGCGACGTAACTCGCGCGTCGACTGATAGCGCTTTTCCTCCTGCGGCTGTGTACCGCCAATCAGGATAAGCCTTCGTCCCGCGGCGATATGAAAAGGGTCCATGACGATGAAGCCGATATCGTCGTGCTCGAATTGCCCCGCATTTCTTTCCAGAACCCGGTGGATGAGGCCGCCCCAGTTATCGACGGGATAGGCGGCAAATACCTCGGTGAGGCTGGAGAGGAGCTCCTTACTGATGCAGAAGCGCATGAGGTCTTCGAACCCGTCGCTGGAGATGATGATGCGCGCGCTCTTGTCGGTAAGGCGGTATTCGACGACGTCGACGATCTCGGTGCTGCGCCCGGCAAAGACCATGTTGCGCCCCGTCTGGAAGAGAACCTCGCCGCTTGCGGAATCCATGACGGTGACGGCGCTGTCGCCGCCGTGGGCAACAGTGAGGAGAAGGCCGTCTTCGTCATCCCTGATGGCAAGGCAACTGAAGGTTGTTTTGTGCTGGTATTTCTGTCCCGCATAGACCCTGCGGTTGATAAGCGTCTTCCAATCTGCAGCCGTGGCCGGGACCTCCTGATTCAGCGCATCCGAGAGTCTCATCAGGATGTCGCGGGAGGCGCCGGGGAAACGCTCGGTGGCGTCGGCCAGCGCAAAAACGCGGCTACCGAAATCGAGATAGAGACAATCTCCGTTTCCATAGCCGCAGCGGATTTTATCGGTGCCGGTGATGATGCCGGCGCAGAGCGCCTTCTTCAGTCTCAGGATGCGTCGCGCCGCGTCGATCTCGATTGCCGGAGTGCCAATCATCGATCAGTCGATGACTCGGAAATACTCGATGTCGCGCGTCGTCCCCTTGCGGTTTTCGGCCCAGACCGGCTCGACTCGGGCACCGATCTTGATCTTGCTCTCGTCTTCGATGTTTATATAGTGCTGGTACAGGGTGTCAGCGCCGTCCAGCTTGATGAAGCCGTAGCCGTAGGGGACGGGCTTCTGGTGCCCCGTTTCCGGATCGATGAAGGCGAACCGCAGGATCGTAAAGGTCCCGATCACGCCCAAGGGACCGACCTCGACCCATTCGTCCATCTTCACATAGCATTTGCCGCAAATGCCCCGGGGTGGCACATAGACCCTCCCGCACTTGGGACACTTCTCGCCCATGAGGCGTTTGTTGTCGCGCGTCTCAGCGAAGAACTTGCTTCCGGGCATTCCCACCGCATATTTGAACGGCTGCGCCGCTTCTCCCGATTCGATGATAAGTTGATCCTTGTCAGCCATGATCTCACCTCTTAATTGGGTTTCTTTTTGCCGTGCAGCAGCATGTCGGTCCACCAGCAGCCGCCGAAGCCGGTGCTGACGGCGAAATTCACGTCGGGTACCTGGCGGCCTTCCGCCTTGCCCATCACCTGCATCGCCGCCTCGGCGCAGCGGATGAGCCCCGTGGCGCCGATGGGGTTGCAGGAGATGACGCCGCCCGAGGGATTGACGGGAAGCTCTCCCCCCATGTCGGTGTTGCCGTCCCAGATGTAGCCCGGCGCCTCGCCGGGACCGACGATTCCCATATCCTCGATCCAGATGAGCCCGGCAAAGGAGTAAGGCTGGTACATCTCGATGACGTCTATTTCCTTCCTCGGCTCCTTGATCCCCACCTTCTGGAAGATCTCCTTGGCGCATCTCTCCATACTGACGAGCCGCCCGTAATCGGCATCTCCCAGATAGGCATAGGAATGACGTGCGGCCGTCTTCCAGATCCAGTCGGGTTTGGGACAGATCTTCTCCGCTACGTCTTCGCTGGCCATAATGACGGCGCAGGCCCCGTCGGTCCGGGGACAGACATCGAGCAGATGGATGGGATCGGCAAGCATCGGCGAGGCCAACACCTCTTCGAGGGTGACCTCCTTGCGCAGTTGCGCGTGGGGGTTGTTCATGGCGTGTTTGCGGTCCCGCACGGAAACGCGGGCGCCGTCGCGATCGGAGGCGCCGTAGCGCGCCATGTAGCCCTGCGCCTCAGCAGCGAGGCCCGAGATGGCGCCGGCGAAAACCTGCCGGTCCCAGATGGGATCGAAGGCCGTCGTGATGGCGCCGGTCGTGTCCGATTCCGAATTCTTTTCCCAGCCGATCACCAGGACCTTTTCAAACATGCCGGATCCTACCATGTGGTTGCCGCCGATGGCGAGCGACGCGCCCGTCGTGCCGCCGGTCGTGATCTTGATGACCGGTTTCATCACGCCACCGGAACCGTCGACGCTCCAGCAGTCTACGTAGTTGATGCCCTCGAAGTGGTCCATGTTGCCGATGACGATGGCATCGATATCCTTTATCTTCAGATCCGCGTCGGCCAAGGCCCGCTGTACCGCCTCGTTGATGATTTCCTGGCCGTTCACGTCGGGGCGATGGCTCTTGTGAAAGGTCTGTCCAGTTCCTACGATCGCAACTCGTTTCGCCATGGTTATCCCTCCTACCTTTCCTGATCCAGTATCCAGACACAGTGTGACTGGCCGCAGAGGCCGTTCACGCCGTGGGCAAGTCCCGTCTTGGCTTTCTTTACCTGGTGAGCACCGGCTTCACCGCGGAGCTGCAGAACAATCTCCGCGATTCGGTACAGTCCCGCGGCAATGACGGGATGGCCGGCCATCAGACCTCCGGAAGCATTGACCGGTAAGGCGCCATCGATATCGAACTGGCCCTGCGCCAGGAGTTCCGTTGCCTTTCCGTATTCGGCAAAGCCCATCTCCTCGAGCCACAGGAGCTCCTGGTATGTAAAGGCATCGTAGAGCTCAATGAGGTCGATCTCCTTTTTGGGGTCGGTGATCCCCGCCATCTTGTATGCATCCTGCGCCGCCGCGGCCAAGGCATTGCTCCGGGCCAGATCACGATCACCAAAGAAGAAGGCATCGGTCCGGAAGGCGAGTCCCCGGACCCAGATCGGCCTCTTCTTGAACTTCTCCGCCACGGCCTCGTGGGCGATGACCACGGCACAACAGCCATCGGAAATCGGCGAGCAGTCGAGCTTGCGGAGTGGATCGGCGATCATCTCCGATTTCATGACGTCGCCGACGCTGATCTTCATGGGAAGCTGCGCGACCGGATTCTTCAAGGCGTTACCGTGGTTCTTGACCGAAACGAGCGCCGCTTGTTCAGGGGTAACGCCTGTTTTATTCATATAGGCGTTGGCCTGCATCGCGCAGGCACTGATCATATCCATCCCCAGGCCCCTCTCATAGATAGGGTCGAAAGCCGCGTTGGTGAGAAGGCTTGAGACGCCCTGCGATCCTTTCGAGTGGCCCGTCACCAGGGTCGTCTTGTAGGAACCGGAGAGCGCCCGCATGTAGCCGTAAAAGGCACCGTAGGTACCGTCGCCTTCAATGCAGGAGATGTTCTTGTCGGCCGCGCCGCTGGCGTCGCCTACCGCCATGCAGGAGATTGTACGCCCGTCCCAGAAATCGCTCGAGGTGGTAACGACGTTGTCGATATCGGCAATCGTCATCCCCGCATCGTCCAGTGCCTTGTTCACCGCCTCCCAGGCCATGTCGGCAAAGGTTTCCCTGCTCTTGTTCGCTTCAATTTTCGTCATTCCGACGCCGATGATTGCAGCTCGATCCATTTTCCCTCCCCTACCTGACAGGCTTGAAGTGTGAGATGTCGCGGATACCACCCGTCCTCTGCTCGGCAAATACCGCCTTCACACGCATACCGATCTTCACGTCACCAGGATCTACGTCGTCCAAGAAGTGAAGTATCGCCGTGTCGGCACCGTCGAGCTTCACGAGCCCCCAGACGACAGGAAGCTTTTTGTCGGCGGGAATCGATGCGAGTTTGCGCCGGGCCACGCTGTAAGAGACGAGGGTCCCCTCGTCGGAGACGCTCACCCATTCGGTATTCTCCGTGAAGCAGGCGGGACAGACCTTGCGCGGCGGCAGGAATACCTTGCCGCAGCTTCCGCAGCGCGGGGCGATAATCTTCTTTTCGTCACGTAGGTTGATGAAGAACTTGCTCGCCGTGTCACCTGCCCACCAGCTGTAAGGTACGTTGATCTTGCTTTCGTAGATGAGTGGCTCAATACCTTTGAAGATGTCGGACATGCCTATGCCTCCTGTTTTCTTGCTCTGAACATCCGGTACTGTCGGACGGAACGGCGATCTCTCTGAGCCCGTTCACTGCTTGACGCGGCGGGTCGCCCGTCGCAGAGTCTTTCAAAGCATAAATTGATTGACCTGTCAATCAGCATCTGTGTTTTACTTCCGCTTTGAGGTCGTGAAACCGCAACTTTAGCCCCGCAAATCGGAAACTGCATCCCGGTTTTATCCAATCATCATCGGCTATTACATAGATAGATGCGGGACCGGCGGAGAGCGGGAACTTACCGCGAAAAATTGATTGACAAGTCAATCAGGAGCCGTTATAAAGGCGCCCTAGGGGAACCCACCGGTTGGCAGGCAGGCCAAAGGTCGCCTTCATCCCTTCTGTCATTCTACTGTGACGGCGCACCCGGTCCCCATGATTCTTCTTTTCATCTTACACCATAGAAATGATCACGATAACCGACGAAGGAGGTTTTTATGGCCCCCGATGCAGGTAAGCCCCAGATGGAGTTAGGCTACACCTATGAGCAACTCGAGGTCGGCATGTCCGCCTCTTTCACCAAGACGATCAGCGAAACGGACGTCTACCTCTTCGCCGGCATCTCCGGCGACTTCAACCCGATGCACCTAAACGAGGAGTTCGCGAAGCTCACTCCTTTCAAGACACGGATCGCACACGGGGCCTTGCCCCAGAGCCTCATTGCGCCCGTATTGGGCATGAAGCTCCCCGGTCTCGGTACCGTGGCGCTGGAGATATCGTGCCGTTTCCGCGCTCCTACTTTCTTTGGCGATACGGTCACGGCCAGAGCGG